>CAZXAO010000065.1:0-8440 GCA_964638465.1 uncultured bacterium
GTCGCTACGGGAGATTTCGTCCAGGATCAGGGCATCGCACCGGACGCTGGAGCGGGAGCCCACGGCCCCGGGGTACACGCGCACCAGGCCCCGGTAGGAGGACCGTCCTCCGTCCTTGCTGATGGACTTGGACACGATGGTGGAGGAGGTATAGGGGGCGGCGTGGACCGCTTTGGCGCCGGCGTCCTGGTGCTGCCCCCGGGTGGCGAGGGCGATGGACAGGATATCGGCCCGGGCGCCCTTGCCCACCATGTACACGGCCGGGTACTTCATGGTGACGCCGGACCCCAGGTTGCCGTCCACCCATTCCACCACTGCGTCCTCGTAGGCCACCGCCCGCTTGGTCACCAGGTTGTAGACATCCCGGGACCAGTTCTGGATGGTGGTGTATCGCACATGGCTCCCCTTTTTGGCGATGACCTCCACCACAGCGGTATGGAGGGACTGGGTGGCATAGATGGGGGCCGTGCAGCCTTCAATGTAATGAACGGACGCCCCTTCTTCCACGATGATGAGGGTGCGTTCAAACTGGCCCATGTTCTGGGCATTGATCCGGAAGTAGGCCTGCAGAGGGAAGTCCACATGCACGCCCCTGGGCACATACACGAAGGATCCGCCGCTCCAGACTGCGGTATTCAGGGCAGCGAACTTGTTGTCGTCCGGGGGGACCACGGTGCCGAAGTACTCCTTGACCAGGTCCGGGTACTGTTTGAGACCGTCGTCCATGCTGAGGAACACCACGCCCTTTTCCTCCAGGTCCTTGCGGATGCTGTGGTAGACCACCTCGGACTCGTACTGGGCGCCCACGCCTGCCAGGAACTTGCGTTCGGCCTCGGGGATCCCCAGGCGTTCAAAGGTCTTTTTGATGTACTCAGGCACATCGTCCCAGGTGCGGGCCGGTAGATCGGTAGGGCGGGCGTAGTAGATGATGTCGTCAAAGTTGATGCCCGAGAGGTCGGCGCCCCAGGTAGGCATGGGTTTCTTCAGGAAGATCTCGTAGGCCTTCAGGCGGAGTTCCCGCATCCAGTCGGGTTCGCCCTTGATGTAGGAGATCTCCTCAATGATCTCCCGGCTCAGGCCCTTCCGGGCTTTGAACACATAGCGTTCGGGATCCTTGAAATCGTACTTGCTGGTATCCACGGTGAAGATGTCTTCACCGGGACGGTTTTTTTCCTGGGCCATGGTTTACACCCCCTGGGTTTCGGTGAGCCAGCGGTAGCCCTTCTTTTCCAGTTCTTCGGCGAGTTCCGGGCCACCGGAGGCCACCACTTGGCCGTTGGCCAGGACATGGACATAATCGGGCTTCAGGTGGTGCAGAATGCGCTGGTAATGGGTGATCACCAGGGCACCGAAGTCCGGTCCCCGCAGGCTCTGGACGGCCTCGGCCACGATCTTGAGGGAGTCAATGTCCAGGCCGGAGTCGGTTTCGTCCAGGACCGCAAATTCCGGTTGAAGCATCAGGAGTTGCAGGATCTCGGCCCGCTTCTTCTCGCCCCCGGAGAAGCCCACATTGAGATGCCGCTGGGCGAAGTCTTCGGAGAGGTGGAGTTTCTTGAGGTTTTCCTGGAGCCTTCGGCGGAACTCCTTGATCTGCAGGGGATCAATGCGTTGGGCCTCGCCGTTGCCGTGGATTGCCCGGTAGGCGGTCCAGAGGAAGTGGGAAAGTGTGACGCCTTCAATCTCCACGGGGTACTGGAAGGCGAGGAACAGGCCGAGTTTGGCCCGTTCGTGGGGTTCCAGGTCCAGGAGGTTCTTGCCCTTGAACCGGATCTCCCCCTCCAGGACCTCGTACTTGGGGTGGCCCAGAAGCACCAGGGCCAGGGTGCTCTTGCCAGAGCCATTGGGGCCCATGATGGCGTGCACCTCGCCCTTGTTCATGCTCAGGCTGATCCCCTTTAAGATCTCCTTGCCCTCAACGGCCACACGGAGATTCTGAATTTCCAGGTCTGCCATGGTGGTGCCTCCTTATACCCGAGTAAGTTTGTCAGGAACTGAATCATAGAGCCCCTTCCTCCTTTACTCAACCCCCTCGGCTCCTTAATTGTATGGCGGGGATTGACCCCACCCCGCTTTTGCCGCAGATTTAGGGCAAACCTGAGGAGGAACCCATGAAGCGTATCCTGTTGCCGCTGATTCCCCTTCTGGGCCTGGCGCTCAGCCAGTGTACACCGCCCCGCGAAACCTATCGGGATCCCCGGGAGGTCCACCTGAAAAATGTGAAGCGCCTGACCACCCACGGCCACAACGCCGAAGCCTACTTCAGCCCCGACGCCTCCCTGATCACCTTCCAGTCCACCCGGGACTCCTTCCGCTGTGACCAGATCTTCCTGATGGACACCACCGGGAAGATCCTCCGGCTGGTCTCCACCGGCCAGGGGCGGACCACCTGCTCCTACTTCCTGGACGACCACCGGATCATGTTCGCCAGCACCCACGAAACCCTGGGACCCGAATGCCCCACCAACCCCATGGCCCAGGAACTCCTGAAAAAGGGCGTGTACACCTGGCCCCTTTACAACTACGACCTCTATGTGCGCGATCTCCGGACGGACTCCCTGTACAAACTCTATGGGAGCCCGGGCTATGACGCCGAACTGGAGGGCCCGGATCCCCAGGGCCGCATCGTGTTCACCAGCACCAAGGACGGCGACCTGGACCTCTACCTCCTGGAGCCCCCCTACACCGGGGAACCCAAACGGCTAACCCATACACCGGGCTACGACGGCGGTTCCTTCTTCTCCTATTCGGGCCGGTACATCGTGTACCGGGCGTATCATCCCACAGACTCCGCAGAACTCGCCCGGTACCGGGACCTCCTGCAAAAGGGGCTGATCATCCCCTTTATGCATCTGGAGATCTTCGTGTACGATACCCAGACGGACAGCACCTGGCAGGTGACCCACACTCCCAAGAACACGGTGAACTTCTCGCCCTTTATGCTGCCGGACGAACGGCGTATCCTGTTCGTGTCCAACCTGCACAAGCCCGGAACCCGAGACTTCGCCCTGTACCTCATCAACCTGGACGGCACGGGCCTCCAGCGGGTGACCTATGCGGGAACCTTCAACTCCTTCCCCATGGTTTCCCGGGATGGCAAGAAGATCGTCTTCATCTCGGACCGGGGCCGAAAACCCGGCGACGAACCCGGTTTTGATGTGTTCATGGCTACCTGGGTGGACTGAGGACCCGGGTGGGTGGAAACCGCGTGGGGCGGTTGTTCCCCACAGGGAGGTGTGGAATGAGGGGCTTGGCGTGGTTGTCCTTTGCCCTGGGTGTGCTCAGCCTGCTCCTGGGCATCGCGGGGAAACTGGTTCATAGCCGGATGCTGGGCGTGAAGCACTCCTCCTGGGCGCTCCTGGCCATCTACTTCACGGTGGCCGCCATTGCGCTGGTGCTCTTTCACCGGTTCCGCGAGTGATGCCGTACCGTCGTTTCTATCCCGAGCCGGACGAGGCGGCCGCCCTCTTGGAGGGCGGCCGCCAGCTGGACCTGGACCTCCGGGCCCTGAAACGGGCCCTCCCCAAACTGGAGCAGTACATGGCCCTTCTGCGGTACTGGGGCCAGCGGGTAAACCTCATGTCCCGTCGGGATCTCTACCACGGGCTGGTGGCCCATCTTCTGGACGCCCTGGTGGTGGCCCGGTGGATCCCGGAGAAGGCTACGGTGATGGACCTGGGCAGTGGCGCAGGTCTGCCGGCCGTTCCCCTGGCCCTGTACCGGCCCGACCTCCGGGTTATCGCCGTGGAATCCCGGCGGAAAAAGGGCATGTTCCTGCGGGAGGTACGGCGGCAACTCCGGCTGAAAAACCTGCAAGTGTACATCCAGCGCTGGGAAACCCTGGAGGGGGTCACGGCGGAGGTGCTGGTCACCCGGGCCACCGGGGCCCTGGCCGACATCCTGGCCCTGGCACCCCGCCTGCTGTTGCGGGGTGGCAAGGTGCTGGCCTACGCCTCCGAGCCTGATCACCGGATCCCGGCTGCCCGGAGCCATCAGGTCCGCAATCCCCTGAGCCGCCGCGTGTTTTATCTTCTGGAGTACCACTACCGGCCAACCTCTGGGGATCCCGCTTAGGAATCCCGGGCGAGCAACGGTCAGGGAGTTCCCTCCTCCAGAAACAGGGACTCCGGAGTTCGTCCTTTATCATTTCTACCTCCACGGATGTAGGCGAGTGCTTACAAAAGGGGGTCTCTGATGAAGGGTCGTGTGTGGTGGATCCTTGGACTGTGGGCAGGCCTCGCTGGAGCCACCACCTACTATGTGGCTCCGGGCGGAGACGACAACAATCCCGGGACCATAGATCAGCCCTGGGCGACCATCCAGAAGGCCGCCGACGAACTGAATCCCGGCGACACCGTGCTGGTTCGGGACGGCGTGTACTACGAGCAGGTGCAGATCAATGTGAGCGGCGCGGTGGTGGGCACGGACACCCAGTACATCGTGTTTGCCGCCTATCCCGGCGAGACTCCCATCGTGGACGGCACCGGCGGCACCCCGGGTGAACACATGTTCTACCTGAACAGCGTGGACTTCATCAAGATTGAGGGGTTCACGATCCGCAACGATACCCTGGGTAGCGGCATCTTCGTGGAGGACGGCGGGGACTACATTGAGATCCGGAACAACACCATCTACAACATGAAGGGGCCGGACGGGATGGGTATTACGGTTTATGCCCAGGTCAACGACAGTGTGACCCACATCACCATTGAAGGCAACCACATCTACAACTGTGAGCCTGCCCAGAGCGAGGCCCTTACCGTGAACGGCAATGTGTTTGACTTCGCCATCCTGAACAACCTGATCCACGATGTGAACAACATCGGCATTGACGCCATCGGCGGCGAGGTGGCCGGCAAGGTGGCCAAACGGGGAATCATCCGGGGGAATGTGGTGTACAACGCCCATGCCAACTACGGCGGCGGCTACGCGGCCGGCATCTACATTGACGGTGCGCAGCAGGTGGTGGTGGAACGAAACCGGGTGTACCAGTGCGACATGGGCATTGAGGTGGGGGCCGAGAATGCAGGCTATGTGGCCGAAGCCTGCACGGTACGGGCCAACCTGATCTACCACAACGACAAACCCGGGCTCATCTTCGGAGGGTACGATGCCTCGGTCGGGCGCGTGCAGAACTGCGTGTTTGAAAACAACACCCTGTACAAGAACCAGGTGCTGGCCGACGGGGACGGCGAGATCGTGATCCAATACGCCTCCAACAACCTGGTGCGGAACAACATCGTGTATGCGGGTCCCCAGGGGATCCTCTTGACCTCCTGGGAGGGCAACATCAACAACACGCTGGACTACAACTGCTGGAAACCGGCCTCTGAACCCCACACAAGCCTTTTCGTGTGGAACAGTACGGAGTACACCACCTTCGCAGCCTATCAGGCGGCCACGGGGCAGGATGCCCACTCCCTGGATACCAATCCTCGCTTCGTGGACACCCTGGCGCTGGACTTCCACCTGGACACCCTGAGCCCCTGCATTGATGCGGGGGATCCTGCGACCCCACCGGCAGTGGACTTTGACGGCCAGTCGCGTCCCCTGGACGGCGACCTGGATGGTGACACCCTGGTGGACATCGGGGCCTACGAGTTCGTGCCCGCTCCTGTGGGGGTTGTGGAGGCGTCCCACAGCCCGGGGGCCGGGTTTCAACTCCGGGTTCACCCCTTCATTGCCCGGGCGGCTCTGGAGGTGCAGGTCATGAGTCCTGTCACCCCACGCCTCACGGTGGAGGTTTTCTCGGCAACCGGACGGCGGATGGCCCTGCTCCAGGGAACGGACAACACCTTTACCCTGCGGGTCTCGGGCTATCCCTCGGGCCTGTACTTCCTGGAGGCCCGCGATGGCCGGGGCCACCGGGCAAACCAGCCCTTCCTGGTGCTCCACTGAGGTCCCTCCTGCAAAGTTTTCCGCCGGGGCCGGGGGCTACGAGCCCCCGGCCCCGGCGGTTTTCCCCTACAATAACCCCATCCCAAAACCGGAGGTCATCCGATGCGCAACCTTTGGATGCTTAGCCTGGTCCTCGTGGGCCTGGGGATCCCCGGGCATCCCCTGCACGCCGCCCAAAGAAGGGTCCTGGCCGAACTCATCACCAACACCTCCTGCGGGGGGTGTGCCAACGCCAACCGGGTGCTCACCCAACTCTACGAAGCCCATTACAACGAGCTCTCCGTCATCCGATACCATGCCTGGTGGACCTCGGCCAGCGACCCCTTTTACCAGGCCAACATTGAGGAAAACACCCGGCGGATCAACTACTACGGGCCGGACTACACCCCGCATCTCTATCTGGACGGTTCCGTAGACGGCGGGTACCAGACCTCCACCTGGGAAAACCTGATCCAGCAGGAACTGGCCATCCCCAGCCCGCTGATCATGACCCTGGACATTACCTATCATCCGCCCTCCCGCACGGGCCGGGTTATCACCACCGTGACCGTGGACTCGGCCGTGAACTTCGTGGCGCCCAAATTGCGGATCGCCCTGGTAGAAAGCGACATCCTGTACAACGCCCCCAATGGCGAAACCGAACACCACCAGATCATGCGGGACATGATCCCGGACGCCGAGGGACGGCTCCTGACCTTGGGCCCCGGGGCTACAGTGGTGGACACCCAGGAGTTCGTGGTGGACAGCGCCTGGGTGGCAGAAAACTGCGCCATCGTGGCCTTCGTGCAGGACGACGGGGCCGGCAAACGCGTGTACCAATCGGCCATGGCCTATGTCCACCCGGAGCCCCAACTCCGTTTCCACCACTATCGTGTGGTGGACGGCAACGACCAGGTGCTCCAGCCGGGCGAAACCGGCTACATCTATGGTTCCTTCATCAACACCGGTCGGGTGGATGCGGAGGATGTGGTGGCCACCCTCACCTCCACGGATCCCTATGTGACGATCCTTCAACCCCAGATCACCATCGCCCGCATCCCGCTGTATCAGGTCACCACAGCCCCTCACCCCTTTGAGATCCAGCTGGATCCGGCGTTCCCGGACTCCTATGTGACCTATTTGCACCTCACCCTTCAAACCCCCGACAGTGTGACCTTTACCGATAGTTTCCCGGTGGCCCACCTGCCCCGGGTGGGCTTCAGTGACGACTTTGAGGGGGAAGACCACTGGTTCAATTACGGACAGTACGGACAGTGGCACATCACGGAACACCGGTATCATTCCGAAGGGCACAGCAAGTACTGCGGACTGGAAAACCTGTGGCACTATCTGGATAACGCCAGCGTGGTTATGGAATCGCCCTGGATCGTGGTGGGCGCCCACGATACCCTGACCTTCTGGCACTGGTACGATACCGAAACGGCCTACGATTTCGCCTATGTGTACTTGCAAACCAGCACCCCCTACCACCGGGTGCCGGTGGATACCTTCAACGGCCACCTGCAACAGTGGGTGCAGGAGGCCTATCCCCTGGACGACTACGCCGGTTCGGCCATCAAACTGGTGTTCCACTTCAAATCCGACGGCTCCGTGAACTACGAGGGCTGGTATGTGGACGATGTGCAGGTGCAACCGGTGGGGGTTCGGGAAGGCTCCCGTCCACCGGTGGTGCAGGACGAGGCCCTGCAGGTCGCCCTCCCTCAGCCGGTGCTCCACACCCGACGGCTCCGCATGTCCCTCACCTGTCCACACCCGGGCAAGTACCGGATCGCCATCTACAGCCCCTCGGGTCGTCAACTGGTGCACACCTCCCCCTCCCTGGAAGCGGGAACCCACACCCTCACCCTGGATCTTCCGGGATCGCTGGCCTCGGGGGTGTACTTCCTCCAGGTCCAGGGTCCCCAAGGGGCTCCCCACACCCGGCGGTTCCTGTATCTGAAGCCTTAAAGCCCCGTATAATTCACCGCTATGGCACGCGCTCAGAAACTGCTGGAACGGTTCCTGGAAATCAGGGGGTATCTTTGACCCCGATCAGCTGCGCCGCGAACTCCAGACCTTAGAGGCCGCCTCTGGCCAACCCGATTTCTGGCAGGACCCGAACCGGGCCCGGCGGGTGATGAGCCGGATTGCAGCTCTACGCCGCGACCTGGAGGAACTGGCCACCCTGGAACAGGAACTTCGGGATCTGGTGGAACTGGAGGAGATGGCCGAGGAGGACGAAGACCTGGCCCCTGAGGTGGACCGGGAGTCCCAGCGTCTGGAGCAACGTCTCAACGACCTGGAGCTCCGCCTGACCTTTACCGAAGAGGACCAGCGGAACGCCATCGTCAGCATCCATCCCGGGGCCGGGGGAACGGAGTCCATGGACTGGGCAGGGATGCTCTATCGGATGTACACCCGGTGGTTTGAACGCAAGGGGTTCAAGTACAAGGTGCTGAACCTGCAACCCGGCGAGGAGGCGGGCATCAAGGATGTGACCCTGCTGGTGGAGGGACCGTACGCCTACGGGTACCTGAAGGCCGAACGCGGGGTTCATCGGCTCGTG
>CAZXAO010000066.1:0-8272 GCA_964638465.1 uncultured bacterium
CCCATCTGCAGGGGCGGCCACCGGCGCACCCGCCGGGAATCCCCGGGCCGGTAGTCCCCCGGTCCGAACTCCAGGTGTTCCAGCCAGGTCCAGCGGTCCTCGTAGGGAAGCCACTCGCCAAAGGGCACCAGGTGGTTCTTGTGGTACATCCCCAGTACCCGCAGGGAGGAATCCACCAGAAGGGCGGTGTTCGTGGGGTAACGGCGGCCGTGGATCCGGCGTACATGGGTGGTGCCCAGGAGCAGAGCCCGGGCTCCGGTGGCGCGGCAGAGCCGGCGGGCCAGGGCCTGGGCCCGGGGCGACCACAGGAAGTAGCCGGGAAAGGCCGACTCCGAAAGCACCAGAAGGTCGGCCCGGACACGGTCCCGCTGGAGCTGTTCCAGCACCGCCCCGTAGGACCGTTCGGTGATCCGCCAGTCCTCTTCGTAGTCCCAGCCCGGGGCCAGTTCACCGGGCTGGACCACCAGCACACGGATCCCCACCGTCGTGGAGGGGTTCGGGGTTCGTTCCATGCCGCCGCCTACGAGGGTCAGACCCCCGAGCACGGCCAGGCTGGCCAGAAAGCCCCGTTCCCGGGCTTCGGCGATCAGGGTATTCACCAGGATCACCAGGTAGCCCATGCCGTACATGCCCACGAGGGCGAACCCCTGGCGCAGGGCGGGCACGCCCACCAGGGGCAGGGCGGGCGTGGCCCAGGGAAACCCCTGGGCCAGCCAGCGGCCCCGCAGGTATTCCAGGAGGAGCCAGGCCACCGGGGCCAGGATCAGGTGCCGGGCCCCGCGCCATCGCCCCCAGATCAGGCCCAGGAGTCCCCAGAGTGCAGCCATCCCGATAACGAGCAGCAGCCATCCGAGCCACAGGAACCGTTCCACGCCGGGCTCCACCTGCATGTGCAGGATCCATCGGAGGTGGACCAGGTAGAAGCCTGCGGCCACGCCGAAGAAGCCCAGGAACCGCCGGCCCGGTCCCTGGGTCCGGGCCCAGAGAAAGAGGGGAACCCAGGCCAGGAAGAGGAGGGGCACCCAGCGGAAGGGGGGAAAGGCCAGGAGCCACAGGGTCAAACTAAAGAGGGGGAGCCAGAATCTCCCCCTCGGGATGAATCGTGACCAGGTGCGCAGCACCGTGCTACTTGATGTCGCTGGGGGACATCAGGAAGTCGTTGGGGTCTATATCCACAAAGAGCACCGAAGCGTCCTTCAGATGGGCGATCACGGCCTCCAGCCGGGTGGGATCAATCTCCTGGTAGGTCTGGAACTGGGGCAGGTTCACCGGTGCGTCCTCGGGCAGCTGGAAGTGTTCCCGCAGGAGCTGGGCGGCGGCGTCCGGGTTCTCCCGGATAAAGCGGATGGCCTGTTCGGTGGCGGCATAGACCCGCTGGACCTGGGCCCGGGTCAGGTTCAGATTCACGATGGAGGTGATCCCGGCAAACACGGGCAGGGGGGATACGACCCGTCGGGCGAACACCGCATCCTCCAGCACCCGAATGTCCTCGCGATGGACCACCAGGGACCGGTAGGGCTCCACGATCAGCAGGGCATCGGCCAGGTTGCGATCCAGGGCGGTGGCCATTTCCGAGGGCAGCAGGCCGATGAAGGACATCTTTTCGGGGTCCAGCCCCTCCTGTTTGAAGTAGTACTTGAGCAGCAGGTCGTACCGGGTGCCCTTGGGATAGCCGATGCGTTTGAGCAACAGGTCCTTGAGGTTCCGGATCCGGGACTTCCGCAGGGTGATCAGGGAGGCGTAGGGGCTGGACTGGGAATAGGTGACCGAGTAGGCCACCCGATAGGCCTCGGGCCGGGCGGCCATGCGGAACAGGGCATTGGCCCAGTCCACGCCGAAGAGCATCTGGTACTTGCCCTTGCCGATGTCGTCCACCACCTCGGGGCCGAGGAGGGCCTCTTCGGCGGTCACCTTGACCTTCACGGAATCAAACAGGCCCAGTTTTTCGGCCACGAAGAGGGGCAGGGCTCCCGGCGTGTCCTGGTACACCACCGTGGCCTCCACCACCTGTCGGGCCTTCATCTGGGGGTAAACCAGGATGTACACCAGCACACCGAGCAGAATCAGGTTGATGAGGGTGAGAATGCGGGTCATGCTGCCCTCCTTTCTTCGTCAAAGAAAAAGGGGATTTCGTAGGCCGCCGATTCCGGCGAATCCGAGGCGTGTACGGCGTTTTCCGTGACCGAGGTGCCGTACAGGGCCCGCACGGTGCCGGGCTCGGCCCGGGCCGGATCCGTGGCCCCGATCAGGGCCCGAACCCGCTGGATCACCTCCTCGCCCTCCAGCAGCAGGCCCACCACCGGGCCCGAGGTGATGAAGTCCACCAGAGCCTCAAAAAAGGGTTTGCCCCGGTGCACCGCATAGAACCGCTCGGCCTCGTCCCGCTGGAACCGCTTCATCCGGATGCCCACGATGGTAAAGTGTTGCTCCACCAGATCAATGATCTTGCCGATCCGGCGGGCCTTGACGGCGTCGGGTTTGATCATGAGAAGGGTGCGCTCTTTCATTCCTGCGGTTTAGCATACACGGAGCCCCCAGGGAAGTCAAATTTTGCATACGGGGAACGCCGTTTTGCCGATTTCCTGACCGAGGTGCCGTATCATATACGCCCCAAACCCCAAGGAGGTGGCATGGCTTCAACCTACCGGGCCGAGCGACTGGCCGAGGAGATCCGCCGGACCCTGGCCCTGCTGTTCCTGGAGCGGGTTCAGGATCCCCGACTCCAGCGACTCACCGTGTATGCCGTTCGGGTGTCGCCGGACCTGCGGGTGGCCCGGGTGTGGTACCGGACCCAGGGCCGGGCTGAGCAAACCCACCAGGCGCTGGACCAGGCCCGCGGTTTTCTCCGCCGCGAGGTGGCCCGCGTGCTGGCCCTGCGGGCGGTGCCCGAACTCCGGTTTGAAGCCCTGCCCGAGGAGGAACTTCCGTGAAGACCAGCGAACTCAGCGGCTTCCTGAACATCAATAAACCCCGGGGCCTCACCTCGTACGATGTGGTCCGCCACGCCAAACGGGCCCTGAAGACCCGAAAGATCGGCCACGCCGGCAACCTGGATCCCGATGCCACGGGCGTGCTCGTCCTGGGCGTGGGCACGGCCACGCGGTTCCTCTCCCTCATCATGGACCTGCCCAAGGAGTACATCGCCGAGATCCAGCTGGGCGTGCTCACGGATACCCTGGACGCCGTAGGCCAGGTGCTGGACCGGAAACCCGTGCCGCCCCTGACCCGGGAACAGGTGGAGGCCGTGCTCCAGCAGTTCAAGGGCGAGATTGAACAGATCCCTCCCGCCTATTCGGCCGTCAAGATTGGGGGCAAACGCCTGTACGAACTGGCCCGGGAGGGCATCCTGGTGACCCCCAAACCCAAACGCATCACCATCTACGCCCTGGATCTCCTGGACCTCTCGGAGGACCGCCTGAAGATTCGGGTGTATGCCTCCAAGGGCACCTATGTGCGCTCCCTGGCCCGGGATATCGGCCTGAAACTGGGGACCTACGGCATCGTTCACTCCCTGATCCGCACCCGGGTGGGCCACTTCCGCCTGGAGGATTCCGCCGACCTGGATCAGGATCTGGCCGAACACCTGATCCCCACGGACCGCGGGCTCTCCCACCTGCCCCAGGTCTATCTGCGGGAGGTGGCCGTCCGCCATTTTCTCCAGGGGAGCCGGGTGAGCACCAGCGGCATCGTCCGTAAGTCGGGCTACATCCGCAGTTTCCAGCTGGTACGGGTGTACGACGAGGAGGGCCGGTTCCTCGGGGTCGGGGTGCTCAAGTGGGAGGGCCTGTACCCCAAACGCCTGCTGCCCCGATGAGGGTCCTCTCCCTGACCGATCTGCCCTGTGCGGACCATCCGGGCCATGTGGTCACCATCGGATCCTTTGACGGCATCCATGTGGCCCACCAGGCCATCCTCCGCGAACTCCGGAGCCTGGCCCGCCGCCTGGGCGTGCCCTCGGCAGTGGTCACCTTCCGGGTGCCCCCCAAGTACTTCATCCGCAAGGAACCACCGGCCCTGCTGACCACCTGGGAGGAGCGGGTCCCCCTGTATCGCCGGTTTGGCGTGCATGAGGTGCTGCTTCTGGACTTTGACGATGCCCTGATGGATACCCCGGCGGATGTCTTCCTGCACCGGTTTCTGGTGCAGGGACTCCGGGCCCGATGGGTGGTCATCGGATTCAATCACCGGTTCGGCCGGAACCGGGAGGGCGGCCCCGAGTTCCTGGCCCGCTATGTGGAACCCTTCAACTTCGGCCTTACCCTGTTGCCCCCTTTGACCGTGGACGGCCTGGTGGTTTCCTCCAGCATGATCCGCAAACTCCTGCGGGAGGGGCAGGTGGCCCGGGCCGCCCGCCTGCTGGGTTACTTCTACACCGTCCGGGGAAGGGTCTACGCCGACCGGGGTCTGGGCGCCCGCACCCTGGTGCCCACGGCCAATGTCCGGGTGCCCCCCGAAAAACTGCTGCCGGCCCCCGGGGTCTACGCCGTGTTCCTTCGGGTGGGCCGGCAACGATACCCTGCAGTGGCCAACCTGGGCACCTCGCCCACGGTCCAGGAGCGAAGCCATCCCGTCCTGGAGGTCCATGTGCCGGGCCACCACCTGCCCCTTGTCCGACGCACCGTGGAAGTGGCCTTCGTGGAGCGTCTCCGGGGCGAGCGGCGGTTCCCGGATCTCCGGGCACTCAGGGAACAAATCCAGCGGGACATTGAAACCGCCCTGACCCTGTTGGCCGGTGTCCAGGACCCTGCAAAAGGCCCGGAGAATACATCGGACTAAAGGCTCAAGAAGGCTCCAACCCCCGGTGGCACGGGCGAAAAACATCCCCCTTGCAAACCTCAGATTTCCTGCGTATAATCGGGTCTCTGGGGATACTCCAAAACAAAAACACCAGAGAGGAGGTGCAAGATGGTACGGCGCGGCCGGAGGAAGGAGATCCCCACCGTCACAAAGGACCAGCTGCTGAAGGGTGTCATCGGCTATCTGGCCGAGAAGGACGAGCGGTTCCTCGACAAACTCATCATGTGGTCCCGGTTTGACGAGGAAATTGAGGCTCGTCAGCAGAAGCTGGACAACCTTCGGGCCCTGGAAAACCCGACCCGGGGCCAGAAGGTGGCCATGTCCAAGCTTCAGAAGCAACTCAACTATTTGAGGAACCTGCAGCGGTTGGTCAACTCTGCCTTTGAGTCGTGACGGTGGCGGAGCCCGGGGGGAAGAGGTCCGAGGACGGCGAACGGTGGAGGTCCCTATCGGAACTATCCGAACCTCTCGCCGGATCGGGCTCTTCCCCCTTCTCCTTGCCTGAAGGCCAACGGGAACTCAGGTCCAGAGGCGCTGGGCCGCTTCATGGGCCCGCCGGCGGATCTCCTCTTCGTTGACGGTGACCAGCCGACCCTCCCGCACCACCACCCGGCCGTTCACGATGCTGTAGGCCACCTCGTGCCGGTACCCGGCGAAGACCACCGCAGCCACCGGATCAGAAAGGGCGCCGGTGTACTGCAACTGATCCAGGTGAATGAGGATGAGGTCGGCCCCCTGGCCCTCCTCCAGGGTGCCGAGGTCCGGGAAACCCAGGAGGTCGGCGCCTCCGCGGGTGGCCATCCGCAGGGCCTCCCGGGCCGTGAGCCCGGCCGGGCCGTAACGAACCCGCTGGAGCAACAGGGCGTTGCGCACCTCCCCCAGCATGTCCGAGGTGTCGTTGGAGGCCGAACCGTCTACGGCCAGACCCACCCGCACCCCCCGGTCCAGCATCTCCCGGACCCGGGCGATGCCTGAGCCCAGCCGCATGTTGGAACTCGGGCAGTGGGCCACGCCGGTGCCCGTCTCGGCCAGGAGGTCCAGTTCCCGGTCGTTGAACCAGATGCCGTGGGCGAAGAACACATCAGGCCCCAACCAGTCCAGGGAGGCCATGAGGTCCAGGGGCCGTCGGCCATAAGTAGATAGGCAGTATTCTTCCTCGTCCCGGGTTTCGGCCAGGTGGGTGTGGAGCCGAATGCCGTACTGCCGGGCGATCCGGGCGGTCTCCCGCATCACCTCCTCTTCCACGGAAAAGGGGCTGCAGGGGGCCAGGACCACGCGCTTCATCGCCAGGGGTGAGGGATCGTGGTGCCGCTCTATCACCCGCACCGAATCTTCCAGCACCTCCCGGGGCGTTTGCACCACCTCGTCGGGCGGCAGTCCCCCCCGGCTCTTGCCCCGGGTCATGGATCCCCGGGAGGCGACGAACCGTATGCCGATGCGCTCGGCGGCCTCCATCTGCAGGCCCACCAGGTCCATGCCCTGGAGGTGCCGGGGATAGAGGTACAGGTGGTCCAGGGTGGTGGTAGCCCCGGTCTTCAGGAGTTCGGCCATACCCAGCAGGGTGGACCAGTAGAGGGCGTCGGCGTCCAGCCGGGCCCAGCGGGGATAGTGGTACACGAGCCAGTCAAAGAGTTTGGCATCCTGGGCGCCCGGCAGGTTGCGCGTGAGGGTCTGGTACAGGTGGTGATGCGTGTTCACCAGGCCCGGAAGCACCAGGTGGTGCGAGGCATCAATGACCTCCACGGGTTCCCCCTCGGGAGGTGGGATCTCCGGGGCGATCCGCTGGATCCGATTCCCCTGGATCAGGAGGTCATAACCCTGGAACTCGTCGCCCCCGTCGTTCAGGGTGGCGAGAAGGTAGGCGTTCTTGATGAGGATCATGGCAGAAGACCCACCCGACGGTTGAACTCGCGGATCAATTCGTCAATCTTCGGGGCCAGCCGGTGGATCTCGCCCCAGTACCGATGCGCATCGTACCACTGGGCGTCCAGTTCCTCCACGCTCTTGCCCTGCTGTTCCACCCAGGTGAAGTACTTGAGGTTGTGGATCCGTTTTCGGTCGTAGTAGCCGAGTTCCTGGACCCAGTCGGTGCCCAGGGACTGGAGCAGGCTCCAGTCGCGGTCGGCCTGGGAGCGGGTGTACGGGCCGCGTTCCTCCCGCAGTTCCTGGATCCGGGAGCCGTAGAGTTCCATGGAGTCCGTGAACACGGTGAAGATCACCTCGTGCTCGTCCAGTTCAAAGTACCGGGCGAACTTGATGGCAGCCACCAGGTTGCCCACCGAGGAGATCCCCAGAAGGTCCAGGTGGTCTACCACTTCGTCGGGCACGCCTTCGGCCTTCAGGAGTTCCCGGCCCACGGGCTCGTTAAAGAGACGGAGCAGCCGGATGGTCACCTCGTCGTCTATGCCGATCACCACATCCGTATTCCGCACATTGTGGATCCAGGGGACATGTTTGTCGCCGATGCCCTCAATGCGGTGGACGCCATAGCCGTTCAGCAGCAGGGTGGGGCACTGGAGGGCCTCGCCCACAGCGATCCGGGCCATGGGGTACCGTTCCTTGAGGTAGTCCCCGCATCCCAGGGTGCCCGAGGAGCCCGAGGAGAGGACGACGCCGGCGAACCGGTCGCCGGGGCCCATCTCCTGCTGGAGCACCTCCTCCATGGCGTGGCCGGTGACCTCATAGTGCCACAGGTGGTTCCCGAACTCTTCAAACTGGTTGAAGATCACCACATCGTCACGGGTGCGCCGCAGTTCCCAGCACTTGTCAAAGATCTCCTTGACATTGCTCTCGCTGCCCGGCGTGGCGATGACCTCGCCGGCCAGCCGGCTGAGCCATTCAAAACGTTCGCGGCTCATGCCCTCGGGCAGGATGGCGATGGACTCACAGGCCAGGAGGGCGGCCACATAGGCCCCGCCCCGGCAGAAGTTGCCGGTGGAAGGCCACACGGCCTTGTGGCGGGTGGGGTCAAACTGACCGGTGACCAGCCGGGGTACGAGGCAGCCGAAGGTGGCTCCCACCTTGTGGGACCCCGTGGGGAACCACTTGCCCACCAGGGCCAGGATGCGTGCCCGGATGCCGGTGAGTTCCCGGGGGATCTCCAGGTAGTTGACCCCGTTGAAGCCCCCGCCGAAGGGGACGGGCTCGTTTTTCCAGGTGATGCGATAGAGATTGCGGGGGTGAACCTCCCACAGGCCGATGTGACGGAGTTCCTCCTGGATCCGGGCCGGGATGCGTTCCGGGTGTTTCATTTCCTCAAAGGTGGGGATCAGGATGTTGCGTTCCCGGCACCGCTGGACCGTGCGTTCCAGTTGTTCTTCGTGCACCACGAGATCCATCATCAGGCCAAGCCTCCTTGTCAGGGATAAGTCTAAAGCCCACGGGAGCGCCCTTTGGAGGGCGGCAGCTGGACGCCCCTTTTGGAGTGCGGCGACCTGTCGCCGCTTTTGGAGTGCGGCACCCTGGTGCCGCTTTG
>CAZXAO010000067.1:0-5303 GCA_964638465.1 uncultured bacterium
CGAACTTATGGTGCATGGATTCGGTGCCCGGATTGGCGCCGAAACTGTCGGAAATCACCGGGATTCCGTAGGACATCAGGTGGGCCACCTGGCTGTTCCAGTGGTCGTTGTCCACAATGACCCGAACGCGCACACCGTGGTCGTACCGATCCTTGAGGGCGTTCACGATGTTCCAGCTGGACAGGCTGTACACACAGACATCCACAGAGTACGCTGCCCTGAGGATCCACTGGACCGCCAGAGAATCCAGGTTCACGGGCGCCCGGGACACCCGTAGAGGCCCAGCAACGGCCGTATTGAAAAATCCCTGGATGGCTCGCTGCCGGAGCCGGAGGTCTTCGTCCCCCCGGGGTTCCAGTTTGAAGTGGCCGTAGGAGTAGTCCACCACACCGCGGAGAAATCGCAGGGAATCGCCCAGGTGGGGAGTGTAGGCATAGTCCGCCCGGTCGTCCACCCGCAGGGTTCCGGTGGCGTCCTGGACCTCCCACTCGCCATACCCCAGATCCGTCTGGCTCACCCACAGGTCGGATAAGAACACATACACCCCCTCCAGGGGCTCACCAACTTCAGAAGCCGTGCATCGGTAGGGGCCGGGGATCGGCCGGTGTTCGGCCAGGACGGTCACGGACCCGGAGGAGGCGTTGATCTCGGTTTTGTCGTAGTACTCCTGCACGCGTCCGTAGACACGCACCGAGTCTCCCCGATGTACACCGGCGCCCGGTGCGTACACGGCAATGCCGTGCCAGGGTCCTGTGGAATCGGCGATGAAGAAGAGATTTCCCAGGTCGTCACTCCCAGCCGTGACCACCCCCTCCACGGTGACCCATTCCCCCTCATGGGGGGAAGCACCGGAGGGATCGGTGGTGTACTGGATCTCACGGATGCCCAGGGCCCAGAGGCCAGGCACCAGAAACAGGATCCACACCCATCGTTTCACGGGACACCTCTCGGTTTCGGGACACCGGCCGCAGGGCCTCCTGATACAGGGCCACCAGTTTTCGGGCCACACTCCGATGATCCAGGCCCAGAGCCTGCAGCCGCTGGCGTCCGTTGCTTTCTCTCCATTCCAGGACCTCCACAAGGGCCCGGGCGATCTCCTTGGGCCGATGCTGGACCACCGCCGCCCCCTGGACCCCCTCCAGGAGCCAGGGCACATCCCCCACGGCCGTGGCCACAATGGGCCGATTACAGGCCATCGCCTCCTTGACGATGTTCGGGGATCCTTCGTAGTCCGAGGTCAGGAGGACCACATCCGCAGCGTTGAGATACCAGGGGATCTCCTCGTGGGGTCTCTGGTGCACCACCAGGAGTTCCATCGGTCGGGAAGCCGAGGCCAGATGCACGGCCTGTTGGGCCAGGTCAAAGCGTTTCTCCGGCCGGGCTGGATTGGCCACAAAGGCGATATAGACCGGCTTCTGGGGGAGGCCCAGCCGGCGTCGGGCCTCGGCCCGGGGTATAGGGTGAAACTTCTCCAGATTCACACCGTTGGGGACCACCCAGGCCCGGGGGTCGCCCAGAAGGGGCAACAGGGTAGGTGATTTTACCAGCCTTCCCTGCAGGTACCGGTTGACCCATCGGCTGATGAGGCGTTGCCAGGGCACCTCCAGGTCACTTCCACAGTAGGACAGCACCATGGGCACCTCCCGCTGGCACAGGGCGGGCAGTCCCGTCAGCCCATAGTGGACATGCAGAACATCGTAGGAACGGGTGCGAACTGCTCGGCGAACCCGATGGCAGGCCGCCAGGTAGTCCCACCGGCTCCGCCACCCCTCCACCACCAGCACCTCCACTTCGTGCCCCAGCTCCTGCACATCCCGCACCTGGTCCTGCACGAACACCCCCATGGCCGGATGCTCAGGATGGGGATACATGTTGGTCACGGTCAGGATCCGCATTGCGTCAGGAAGGGCATCCGGGGGTTACAGTTCCCCCTCCTCCAGGAGGCCCAGCAGGATCTCGGTGAGGTTGGGATCCCACTGTTTGCCCTTGCCCTTTTCAAACTCCTCCATGATCTGCTCGCGGCTCAGGCGTTTGCGGTAGGGCCGGTCATAGTTCATGGCATCAAAGGCGTCGGCAATGGCCACGATCCGGGCCAGGAAGGGGATCTCGTGCTCCTTGAGGCCGTCGGGGTATCCGGAGCCATCCCACCGTTCGTGATGGCTCCGGATGATGGGCAGGGCCCCCCGCAGCGAGTGGATGGGCGCACAGATCTGTTCCCCAATGATCACATGTTCCTCAATGCGCTTTCGCTCTTCAGGGGTGAGGGGTCCTTCCTTCTTTAAGATGGCATCCGGGATGGCCACCTTCCCGATGTCGTGGAGGTGGGCCCCCTTTCGGAGGTCGTCCAGTTCCTGAGGGGTCAGGCCCACGATCCGGCCGATCTTCAGGGAGATCTCCACCACGCGCTCGGTGTGCTGCTCCGTGTACGCGTCGCGCATCTCAATGATGGTAGCCAGGGAGAAGAGCACCTGCTCCGCGCTCTCCAGCTCGCGAATGTAGGCCTTCAGCCGAAGCAGAGCTTCAATCCGGGCGATCAGGCTGGCCTCGTTGGGGGGTTTGGGCAGGAAGTCGTCCGCTCCCTTACGAAAGGCCTCCACCTGCTCCCGTTCCAGGGCCGTGAGCACGATCACCGGAATGTAGCCCAGCCTTTCGTTGTTCCGGATCCGCTCCAGCACCTCAAAGCCGTCCACCCCCGGCATGCGCAGGTCCAGAAGGACGATGTCCGGCGGATCCTCCTCAATGACACTGAGGGCCTCCTCACCGGTCAGGACCCCCTGGTACTCGTAACCGTGCTCCACCAACAAACGCTCCAGGATGTCCAGCACATAGGGCTCGTCGTCCACGGCCAGGATCTTGGGCTTTGATGGGCGGTACACCGGGTCGTAAATCTTTGCCGTCATGCCTAAATTGTACGCCGTCGTTGAAGAAAAGGCGAGGCGCAGGGAAGGCCTTGCGCCCCAGTCAAGACAGCCTCCCCTTGCCCGTGGGTGCGCCCCGGAGGTCCGCGTCAACTCCCACATCCCCAGAGGCATAGATCGGGTGAAAAGGGCAACCCTTTTGCTGCATACTAAGGATGCCATGCTGGATGTAAAACTCATTAACGACCTGCTCCGGGATGGCCTCCTGAAGGAGGATCAGGCCGAGGAGATCCGATCCACCCTCAGAAGACAGAACCGGGATGTGGTCTCTTTCCTCGTGGAACGCGGCCTGTTAAGCGAGGAGGAACTCGCCGACTACATCGCCGAACACTACGGGTTCCCCCGGGTGGACCCCCTGGCCCTGGAACCCGACGAAAAACTCCTGAACCTCCTGCCCGTGGAGTTCCTGCGCAAGAACAAGGTGTATCCCTTTGAACGCAAGGGCCGCACCCTGAAGGTGGCCATGGCCAACCCCCTGAACCTCTCCGTGATTGACGACATTGAGTTCATCACGGGGTCCGAGGTGCAGCCCTATGTGGCCACTCCCTCTTCCATCCAGCAGGCCATTGACCAGTTCTTTGAAACCGACCTGGACATCCAGGAGCTCCTGGACACCCTGTCCGCCGAGTTTGCGGAAACCGTGGAGGAAACCGAGGTCACCGAGACCGTAGATGAACTCGCCCACACGGCGGAACAGGCTCCCGTGGTCCGATTGGTGAACAGTTTGATCCTGGACGCCGTGCGGAAGGGAGCCTCGGACATCCACCTGGAACCCCAGGAAAAGGCCTTTCGGGTTCGGTACCGGATTGATGGTGTCCTCTACGAAATGATGCAACCCCCGTTGCGGCTCAAGGAGGCCATCACCTCCCGGATCAAGATCATGGCCAAACTGGACATCGCCGAGCGGCGGCTCCCCCAGGACGGCCGGATCCGGATGCGACTGCGCAACCGCAACATTGACCTGCGGGTGTCCACCGTGCCCACCGTGTGGGGCGAGAAGATCGTGATGCGAATCCTGGACAAGACCAATCTCACCTTTGACCTGGCCAAACTGGGTTTTGAGGAGGAGTCGCTGGAACTGGTGATGGACGCCCTGCGACGGCCCTACGGCATGATCCTGGTCACCGGCCCCACGGGCAGCGGGAAAACCACCACCCTGTACTCCTCCCTGAGTATCCTGAACCGCCCGGAGGTGAACATCCTGACCGTGGAAGACCCCGTAGAGTACGAATTCCCCGGCATCAACCAGGTGCAGGTCAAGGAGGAAATCGGCCTGGACTTCGCCCGGGCCCTGCGGGCCTTCCTGCGCCAGGACCCGGACATCATCATGGTGGGTGAGATCCGGGACTTTGAAACGGCGGCCATTGCCGTTCGGGCCGCCATCACCGGCCACCTGGTCCTCTCCACCCTGCACACCAACGACGCCCCCAGTACCCCCGCCCGTCTCATTGACATGGGCGTAGAACCCTTCCTGGTGGCCTCCTCGCTGACCCTGGTGATCGCCCAGCGCCTGGTGCGGAAGGTGTGTCCCCACTGCAAAGTGGAACCCACCCTGCACCCGGAGATCCTGGAGGAACTGAACCTCACCGCCGAGGATGTGGAGGAGGTCACCATCTACCGGGGCCAGGGATGCTTCCAGTGCAACAACACCGGCTACAAGGGCCGCATCGGCGTTTACGAGGTGATGGCCATTACCCCCCGAATCCGGGACCTGATCCTCCGAAAGGTCACCCCGGACGAACTCCGGAGCGCCGCCATTGAAGAGGGCATGATCACCCTGCGGGAGTCCGCCCTGTACAAACTCTTTGACGGGCTGACCACCGCGGAAGAGGTGATCCGCGTGACCAAGGAGGTATAGTTTGCATTTTGCAAAAGGAGGTCTGCACGCCCATGATCCAGCGTGAAGATCATTACACCACCTCCTTTGGCGTTTCGCAAAAGTCCCGGATCCTTCCCTCCATGCTGGAACTTTTGCGGGAAACCGTGGAGCGGGAGGCCACGGACCTGCACCTCGCCCCGGGGGCACCGCCCATCTTCCGGATCAACCAACGACTGATCCGGAGCCCCTACAAGGTGATGGGCCCGGAGGACACCCGGAAACTGGTGTTTGAGGTGCTGAACGATGCCCAGCGGGCCCGTCTGGAACGGGACCGGGAACTGGACTTCGCCATCTCGGTGGAAGGACTGTCCCGGTTCCGGGCCAACGCCTTTTACCAGCGGAGCACCATCAGCGCTTCCATCCGCCGAATCCCCTTCCGCATCCCCTCCATGGCAGAGCTGGGGCTCCCCCCGGTGGTGGAACAACTGACGCAGAAGAGCCGGGGCCTGATCCTGGTCACCGGCCCCACGGGCAGCGGCAAGTCCACCACCCTGGCCAGCATGATT
>CAZXAO010000067.1:5313-6403 GCA_964638465.1 uncultured bacterium
GGAACGGGCCTGCCACATCATCACCATTGAGGATCCCATTGAGTACCTCCACAAGAACAAGAAGGCCCTGATCGCCCAACGGGAGGTGGAGGTGGACACGCGCTCCTTCGCCACGGCCATCCGCAGCGCCCTGCGGCAGGATCCAGATGTGATCATGGTGGGCGAGATGCGGGACCTGGAAACCATCGCCGCTGCACTTACCGCAGCAGAAACGGGGCACCTGGTGCTCGCCACCCTGCACACGGACTCGGCGGTGGAGTCCATCAACCGCATCATTGATGTGTTCCCCCCGCACCAGCAAAAGCAGGTTCGGGTCCAGCTGGCCTCTACCCTGGAGGCCGTCCTCTCCCAAAGGCTCCTGCCTGGTCGCGCGTACCGCAAACTGGTCCTGGCCATTGAGGTCATGATCGGGACGCCGGCCGTGCGGAACCTCATCCGTGAGGGGCGGGTCCAGGAGATCTACGGCATCATCCAGACCTCCCAGAAGTACGGCATGTGGACCATGAATTCCTACCTGGCCAAACTCTACTTCTCCGGGGCCATTGACCTGAAGACCGCACTGGCGGCCTCGCCCCGGCAGGAGGAATTGGAAGAGATTTTGCAAAGGAGGACCCGGCGATGAGAGCCACAAGAACCCAAACCCGAAAGGAAACCCCCCGCGGCGGCGCCCCCCGCCCACGCCTGGGGCTGTTCCAATTCGTGGGCCTGAAGGATGTGGCCCTGTTTTCCCGGCAACTGGCCGTGATGATTGACGCCGGGGTCCCCGTGGTTCAAGGCCTGGAAATCCTGGAACGCCAGTTTGGGAAAAAGGCCATGGCCCGGGTACTCCACCATGTCCGCACCACCGTGGAGGCCGGATCCTCCCTCAGCGAGGCCATGGGCCGCTGGCGGAACATCTTCGGCGACTTCCTCATCAGCATGGTGGCCGTAGGCGAAACCGGCGGCGTGCTGGGGTTCACCCTGAACCGGGTGGCCGAGTACCTGGAAAAACTCATGGCCCTCCGGGGCAAGGTCCGGAGCGCCATGATCTATCCCGCCGTGATCTTCACCGTGGCCGTGGGGGCCACCGTCTTTCTCCTGATCGCCGTGA
>CAZXAO010000067.1:6413-8136 GCA_964638465.1 uncultured bacterium
CCCACCTTTGCTCAGATGTTCGCCACCTTTGACGCGGAACTGCCCCTGCCCACCCGCATCGTTATCGGAATCAGCAACTTTCTAAAGGCCAACGGACTCCTGCTGGTCCTGGCCCTCATCGCCGCTGGTATCCTCGGCTACTACGTCTTCCGCAAGAACGACCAGGGTCGCTACTTCTCGGACAATGTCCTGCTCCACACCCCTGTGATCGGGAATGTGCTCCGGAAGTCGGCCATCTCCCGGTTTTCCCGGACCCTGGGCGTGCTCATCAAGGGCGGGGTGCCGATCATTGAGGCCCTGGAGATCACCGCCCGCACCTCGGGTAACCGGGTGGTGGAAAAGGCCGTGCTACAAGCCCGAAGGAGCATCAGCGAAGGCAAGAACATCAGCGAACCCCTGGAGAAAAGCCGGGTCTTTCCCCCACTGGTCACCCAGCTCATTGCGGTGGGGGAAACCACCGGTGATCTCCCGGGAATGCTGGACAAACTCGCAGACTTCTACGACATGGAGGTGGACAACGCGGTCAACACCATGACCTCCGTGTTGGAACCGATTATGTTGATCTTTATGGGGGTCATCGTCGGCGGGATCTTGATCTCCCTGTATCTGCCCATATTCAGCATCTCTTCGGTGATCAAATAACACAAACCGTATAGGGGGGATCAACCATGAAAAGCGTCACCCAGGCGACGCTCCAACCCGCCCACGCCACCGACCAGGCCCTGTGGTGGATGACCGGGGTGCGCGTGGGGATCCTGCTGACCGTTCTCCTGCCCGGCATCCTCCTGCTCAGGCCCGTGGTGGGCTTTTCCGGAACCCTCTTTATGGCCTCCATCCTGGCCGCTGGCCTTCTGTTCTCCGCCCTGTTTTTGCTCCTGGCCCGGGCCGGCGTAGGCGTCCGGGAAATGATCTGGGCCGAGATCTTCCTGGACCTCGTCCTCATTACCTTTCTCGTCCACATCACAGGCGGGAGTTCCTCGGATATGCCCCTGCTCTACCTCCTGCCCATCGTCTATGCCGGCTACTTTGACGAACTGAAGGGCTCCCTCTTTGTGGCTCTGCTTTCCACCCTGCTCCTCGGATTCTTCACGGTGGCGGAGTCCAACGGCTGGATCCAGCCCTTCATCACCTATCGTCCTTCCCTGATCGGGGACATCACGCTGAAGTTCTACCTCTACGCCCTGCTCTTCTTCACCGTGGGCGTGGCCTCCGGCTATGCTTCCACGGTGTACCACCGCACCGAGGCCGCCCTCAGCCGCACCCGCCGGGCCCTGAGCCGCGCCCAGATCAGTCTGGAAACCGTGGTGGAGAACATGACCTCCGGGCTCCTGGCCCTGGACGAAGCCGGGGAGGTGCTCTTCCTGAACCGGAGTGCCAAGCGCATCCTGGGCCTGGACCACTACCAGGGGCGGATCACGGCCGACATCCTGAAGGCCGAACTCCCGGACTTCTACGAACGCCTGATGCAGCTGCTCAAGGACCGCCCGGCCAAACGCGAGAGCATGACAGTCCACCACCCCACCCGGGGCGAACTGGAGATCGGCTTCAGCACCACCTTCATCCGGGACCAGTGGGGCAACAAACTGGGCATGATCATGGTGTTCCAGGATCTGGCCCGGGTACGGGAGGCCGAACGGAACCAGCGGACCCTGGACCGGCTGGCCGCCATCGGCGAGTTCTCGGCCAACCTGGCCCACGAGATCCGCACGCCGGTCACCGCCAT
>CAZXAO010000068.1:0-2884 GCA_964638465.1 uncultured bacterium
TCCAGGTCCAGCAAATGTCGCGCGGGTTCGGGCAGGGGGCCGAAGCGGTCCCGGAGTTCCTGCTCCAGGTCGTCCAGTTGGGTCAGGGATTCGGCTGCCGACACCCGTCGGTAGAAGCTCACCCGGACATGGGGTTCCTGAATGTAGTCCTCGGGCAGATAGGCTTCCACGGCGGGCCGTACCCGGGGCTCTCCGGTTTCGGTCTCTTCCCCCAGCATCTGGCGCAGGGTTTTTTCCAGCAGGGCGAAGAACAGGTGATAGCCCACCTGTCGGGCGTGTCCGTGTTGTTCCACGCCCAGAAGGTTGCCTGCCCCCCGGATCTCCAGGTCGGCCAGGGCGATCTTCAGGGCAGCGCCCAGGTGGCGGTACTGTTGCAGGGCCCGGATGCGGGCCCGGGCGCGCTCCCCCATGCGCCGGGGTACGAAGAAGTACGCATAGGCCTGGACCGTAGATCGGCCCACGCGGCCCCGCAGCTGGTGCAGTTCGGCCAGGCCGAAGAGGTGGGCGTTCTCCACGATCAGGGTGTTGGCCCGGGGGAAATCCAGGCCGGATTCCACGATGGAGGTGCTGAGCAGCAGGTCCAGTTCCCCGAGGTAGAACTTCAGGAACACCTCTTCCAGTTCGGATTCCCGCATCCGGCCGTGGGCGATCCCGATCCGCAAGTCGGGCACCAGGCGAAGCAGCCGTTGTCGGATGGCTGGCAACGAGGCGATCCGGTTGTGGATGTAGAACACCTGGCCTCCCCGGGCCCGTTCCCGGAGAAGGGCCTCGCGTACCAGGTCCGGATCGTAGAGGCCCACATGGGTTTCCACCTCCTGGCGGCCAGCCGGCGGGGTTTCAATCGTAGAGAGGCCGTAGATCTTGCCCAGGGCAGCGTACAGCGTGCGGGGGATGGGAGTGGCGGTGAGCCGCAGGGTGTCCACGGTGAGGTAGCGGTGGCGGAGTTTTTCCTTCTGAAGGACACCAAAGCGGTGTTCCTCGTCCACGATGAGAAGACCCAGGTCCCGGAACACCACATCCTCCTGGAGCAGACGATGGGTACCGATCACGATGTCCACGGTTCCGGCCCGAAGGCCCTGGAGGATCTCCGGGACCCGGCGGGCTGGCGTCAGTCGGGAGAGCATTTCCACGCGTACCGGGGTCTCCTGCAGGCGTCGCTGGAAGGTCTGGAAGTGCTGCAGGGCCAGGATGGTGGTGGGGACCAGCAGGGCCACCTGCTTGCCGGCGGAGACGGCCTTGACCGCGGCCCGCAGGGCAATCTCGGTTTTGCCAAAGCCCACCTCACCGGCCACCAACCGGTCCATGATGTAGGGAGACTCCATGTCCCGTTTGACCTCTTCCAGGGCGCGTTCCTGGTCCGGGGTGAGCTCATAGGGGAAGGAGAGTTCCACCTCGCGTACCAGATCGTCGTCCGGGGGGAAGGCAAAGCCCCGTTTTAGGTGTTTCAGGGCGTGGAGGTTCACGATCTCCTGGGCGTAGCCCCAGAGGGCCTCCTGGAGGTGCTGGAGCCGTCGCTGCCAGTGGCCGGTAGAAAGGGAGGAGAGCACCGGGGGGCTGGTGCCACTGGGGGTGTACCGGTACACCTCGTGCATGCGATAGGTGGGTACCAGGACGCGGCCGTCCCGGTATTCCAGCACCAGGCAGTCGTAAGTGGCCTGGCCTTCCCGCACCTGTTCCAGGCCCATGAAACGGGCGATGCCGTAAGTGGGATAAACCACATAGTCGCCGGGCAGGAGGGTTTCGGGGTCTTCAATGCGTTCTCCCAGGTCCGGCAGGTCCAGGGTGCGCCGGGGCCGGCGTTGTCGGATCTCCATGTCCGAGAACAGGGCCAGGTTCAGGTCCGGGAGGTGTACGCCGGTGAAGAAGCCACCCTGATGAACCGGGACACCGAAGAGGTCCCGGTAGGCGGCGTGGTGTTTCTCCTGGGGGCTGAAGAAGAGGACCTCCAGACCTTTGTCCCGGGCGGTTTCCACGGCCCGTTTCAGGCGGCGCCAGTCGCCCACAAAGGGGGGATTGGGGCGGTACGCCAGGCCGGGGTGGGTCTGGAACTCCAGGATGCGAAGGGGATGGGAGGTGTCGCCTGGCTCGGGCAGGAGGACCTCGTTCAGGACCTCTACGGACCGCTGGCTGAGGGGGTCAAAGCGGCGGAGTGATGCGATTTCGTCGTCCAGGAGTTCCACGCGGAGGGGCAGGAGATCGCCGGGCAGGAAGAGGTCCAGGATACCGCCCCGCAGGGCGAACTGTCCCGGAGCGGTCACGAAGGACACGCGTTCAAAGCGGAGTGCAACGAGTTCCTGGAGGAAGCCCGGAAGGTCCAGGAAGTCGCCCACGCGGTAGGTCCGACGGCGGTGGTGTTGGGCCAGGGTTTCAAAGGCCTGCAGGTGTTCCCGGGGCACCAGGAACACGGGGGTGGGAGCGTAGGCTTTGTGGGGCGTGAACACCTGGGCCTGTACTCCGAAGGCCCGGAGGCTTTCCCGGAGCAGGCGGGCCTCGCCCGGGGTTTCCACGACCAGCGCCACCGGTTTTTCCGGGAAGGTGATCAGGTAGAGGACGAGGAGGGAATCGGGCCAGCCGGGATCCGGGGCCGGCAGGTCCCGGAGTAGCACCTTAAGACGATCCATGCGCGCGGGCGTTGCGCATCGCCTCCAGGAGATCAAACTCCTTGATGGCCTTCAGGAGGTTTTCCAGCAGAACCCGATGTTCGGGGTCCACCTCGTCGTACAGTTCGGGGTGTTCCGAGAAGATCTTGGCGAGGGCCCGGGCCGCCTCGTTTCGTACGGTGTAGTTGCGTTCGTGGAGCAGTTTCAGCAGGGTGGGCACGGCCCGGGTACTGCGGATCTCGCCCACCACATAGGCGGCCACGGCCCGAACATACCAGTAGCCC
>CAZXAO010000068.1:2894-8128 GCA_964638465.1 uncultured bacterium
GAGGTCTCCGAAGGTGGCCAGCACCTGGGCGGCCCGTTCCCGAACATGCCAGCTTTCGGAGTAGAGGAGGGCCAGCAGTCGGCCCCGGTCGCCGCGCTCCCGGAGCAGTTCCACGGCCTTGATGCGTTCCACCAGGTCCTTGGACTTCAGGAACTGTTCTACGATGTCTCGCGATTCTCCAGAAGAGCGCTGGCCCATGCTTTCAAGCCTCCCTTGAGGTCTTCCAGCCCTTCGCCCGTGAGGGCCGATACCCGATACACGGGCACACCGGGCTCGGCTTGAAATTGTACAGCCCGGGGATCGGGCACCAGGTCTACCTTGTTGAGCACCACCAGGCGGGGTTTCTCCAGGAGTTCGGGGTTATAGGCGGCCATTTCCCGTTTCAGGATCTCGTAGGCCTTTTGGGGCTCCCCGGAGATGTCCAGCACGAAGACCAGGCCGCGGGTGCGTTCAATGTGGCGGAGAAAGTCCACACCCATGCCCTTGCCCCGGTGGGCGTCCTCAATGAGGCCCGGGATATCCACCAGCGTAATGCGCCAGGTTTCGTCCTGGTAGAGGCCCAGATTGGGGGTGATGGTGGTGAAGGGGTAGGCTGCAACGCGGGCCTCGGCCCCGGTCAGGGCCCGGAGCAGGGTGGACTTCCCTGCGTTGGGGAGACCCACGAGGCCGATGTCGGCCAGGAGTTTGAGTTCCAGGCGCAGGTGCTTCACCTCGCCGGGTTCGCCCGGTTCGGCGATCCGGGGGGCCCGGCGCGTGGGGGTGGCGAAGCGGGCGTTTCCCCGGCCTCCCCGGCCGCCCCGGGCCACCAGCAGCCGCTGGCCCGGCCTCAGGACCTCGCCGAGTACCCGGTTTTCCAGGTCGTCGTAGACCACGGTGCCCAGGGGCACCCGGATCAGGAGGTCCCTGCCCCGCCGTCCCGTGCGGTTGTTGGGGCCACCGGGTCGTCCATCCTCGGCTTTGAAGTGGTGTTTGTACTTAAAGTCCAGCAGGGTTTTGAGGCCCGGGTCGCCCACCAGGTATACATGGCCGCCCCGGCCGCCGTCGCCACCGTCGGGCCCCCCCCGAGGCCGATACTTCTCACGGTGGAAGTGCACCAGACCGTCGCCGCCCTTGCCGCCTTCCACGGTGATCCGCACACGGTCCACGAACCAGCGGTCCTTCATGGGGTCAGGGAGCAGGGTTCACAGAAGCCGGTGGTGATAGGTCAAGGTGATCCCGGCGATAAACCCCTTGTTCTTGAGGGGGAGACCTGCCTGGGTGCCCACGGAAAGGAGCATGTTCAGAGCGCCGATGCGCCGCTGGAATCGGAGAATTGCCCCGGGTCCCTGGACCCTGGCCCAAATGCCCCGGAGCGTGATCCAGAAGTGATGGATCGGCTGGATACGCACCTCGCCGCCCACGGCCCAGTTGTTGATGTGGGGCAGCGACGAAAAGAGCAGTTGCCGGAGGTCCAGGCGCAGAGCCCAGCGGTGTCGTTCCAGTTCCAGGTATCCGCAGGTTTGCACCGGCAGGAACAGGTTTTGCTGGGTCTGGTAATCCTCCAGGGCTTCGCGGTGAGTCTGGTTGATGTAGGCGGAATCGGCGTAGAAGAGTTGATGCACCACGCGAAAGTCCCGCCACCGCATGACGCCGGGGAAGTCCCCTACGGACATTCCCAGGCGTAGCCCGGGAAAGGGGCGGGCCTCCAGGCCTCCGGAGAGGGCCAGGCCGTAGCCCGTGTTGCTGGTGGCCGTACGGATGTCCACCTCGGCGGTGATCCCCTCCTGGTTGGTGAGCAGGGAGCCCCGCACGGTGTCCACCAGGTCCAGGCGGTTCCCGATGAGCATGGAGACCCCCAGGCCGGCGCGCACGGGCACCCGGCCCAGGTGCACCTCCTGGGTCACGCCGGCCGCCAGGTATCGGTACAGAAGGGACACCGCCCGCGTGTCGTTGAAGGTGTAGGTGCTGTCAAAGGCATTGCCGTAGGCAAGAAGCCGCAGGAGGTCCCGGGGGACCTGCAGGCTTCCCAGGTACCGCTGGCCAAAGGCCACAGAGATGCCTGCCCAGGAGAGGGCGAAGTAGTCCAGGGATTGGTCCAGGACCAGGTTGATGGTCGGATCGGCCTGGCGATAGAGTTTCTGCAGATGCTGCACGCGAATCACGGCTCCCATGCGGTCCATCAGGAACCCCAGGTCCACCAGGTTGTTCCAGAATTCCAGGTTGGTGTGGAGTTCCACCATCACCGTGTCGGTATCCGAAGGGACGCACTGGAGCCGAAGGGGCAGGGGCGCCGTGTTGAGGAAGCCAAGGGAAAGGGAAACCAGGAGTGCCAGGGAGGCCATCATGGGGTCACCTCGCCCTTGACATGGGCCCAGACCCGGTATCGGAACCGGGATCGTGCGGTGAGGGTATAGGTGCCGCTGGCGTTCACCTGGGCGTAGAGCCACACATCCCAGGGGTAGTTCTTGAAGAGGTCCAGGTCGCTGCGGGGGATGGCCAGGATCAGGGTGTCCAATCGGGGAGCCAGGGGGATTCCCTCCGGGTCCAGGTCCGGCGCCTGGACGATCCCGGCCAGGGTGGTTTCCGTGTTGTGCTGACCTTTGATGTGGATTTCTACCCGCAGGGGGAACGGGAAGTTGTTGTCCACGAAGAGGTACAGCCTGCCGGTCCGAATCCGGGCGTTCCGGAGGATGGACCGGGCGTCCTTGTCGTTGAGATAGACCCGGGTGCTCTCGGTGGCCACGCGGTTGTAGTGGACCTCCACCTCAAAGGGGCTGAAGATGGTGGCGTCAATGGGAACCCATTGCACCGGGTAGATCTCGCCAGAGCCCGAAAGGGTCACCGTGCCGGTGGCATACAGGGAGTCGGGCATCTCGTTGAGCAGCCCGCCGAAGCCCGTGAAGGTGATGCCCTCGCTGCCCGGGGGAACCTCCCGCACCACGGTGGTCTCCCGAACCACTCCGGCCCAGGTGGTTTTGGCCACCAGGTGCAGGGTGAACAGGGTAGGGCAGGTGGTGGGGTTCTCAAAGGCGAGGTGCAGTTGCACACTCGTCAGGTGAAACAGACCCCGGAGCCGTCGGCCCACCGCCTCGGGGAACACCAGGAACGAAACCGGATAGATGGGCTGGCTATAGGGTTCGGTCCAGGTCCCCCGGGCGTAGCTCAGGAAGGGGTTGTCCACATACAGGGCCACGGCGAAGGTGGCCCCGGAATCCAGGGTGACCCATTGATCCAGGGAGGGCACCTGGACCCCGAGCTGGGGCGTGATCTGGTTGGCCTCGGGGTTCGGGTTTTCGTACTGTTCCCGGGCGAGGTCTTCGGAGGCCTGGGTGGTGTCGTGGGGAGGGACCTCCAGGGTGCCCGAAAGCCCCGGGATCTCCTGGGTGGTGTAGGTCACGCTGAGGGGGAGATCCGTGGGGTTTCCGATCTGGTATACCAGGTGGCCCCGCAGGAACACGCCCTCCTCAATCCACAGGGGCACATTCAATTGCAGTTCCCGGGTTTCCTGCCACTGGAGCCGGGCGACCGTGGGGCGGAAGGTGCCGGACTGGATCCGTACCGAGTCCAGGACGACCTCCAGGGTCAGGGAGTCGGTGGCCGGGTCCAGGGGAACCCCGGCTTCCCCGGTGCCCTTGGCCAGGTACACGATGGCCTTGAGCACGGATCCCAGCAGGCGGGTGCCCTCTACCGGGGCCGAGAGGTCCTGGCTTGCTCCAGGTGCCAGGTCTTGGGCGATCAGGGTGCCGAGCCAGGTGTCCGTTAGCGAGTCCCGGAGGACCACCCGTACCGTGTCCAGGTGGAAGCCGAAGCCGTTGGAGACCCGGAGCCGGTACAGGAACCGCACGGTTTTCACCTGTTGGAGGCGCTCCAGGGGGGTGTAACGGATCAGGGTGCGGTGAAAGGCGGGCACATCGTAGGTGCCGGCGGTGTCCGGCCAGGAGGTCCAGAGGTCCTGAAGGCCCAGCTGGAGGGTTTCCGCCACCAGGCGCTCAAAGGGCAAGAGTGATGGGGGAATGGAAAACTCCACAGGCTCGGCGGTGACGATGGAATCCCCGGGCAGGAAGTGCCATTCGGTGGTCCGATAGACATAGAAGGCCACGGTGGAATCCGTGGAGTCTACGCTGATGGAATCGGCGTTCAGGTCCCGGATCAGGTCCCAGAGGTTGTACACGCCCCGAAGGTAGGGGATGTACACCTGGGTTTCCAGCCGGGGGTACCAGTTTTTGGAGCAACCGGCCCAGAGGAACAAGATCCCCAGGGACCACAGGAGGTGTCGCCAGCGGAGGATGCCCATGTCGCTTTCCTTGATTCTGAAGACCTGCAGGCTGTTAAATAAGGCTTCATGCAGCGGGACTTGAAAACGCTCATAGTATCCAGGATTCGCGAGAGGGGTTCAATGAGTTTCCACGAGTACATGGAACTCGCCCTGTACCACCCTGAACAGGGGTACTACACCCGGGGGGCCGGCATTGGCAAGAAGGGGGACTTCTATACGAGTCCCCACCTCCACCCCATCTTTGGCTGGACCCTGACCCGTTTTGCCCTTCCCCTGCTGCGGGAACGGGCAGCGGAGGAAGGCGAGGTCCGGGTGCTGGAACTCGGACCCGGGGAGGGGTACCTGGCCCGGGATGTGCTGGACTTCCTGCAACAGCGGGAACCCGCGGTGTACCGCCGGGTCCGTTATCTGCTGTACGAGCGGTCGCCGGAGATGGTGCGGCGACAACGGGCTCTGCTGGAAGGGCACCCTGTGGTCTGGGTGCAGGACCTGGAAGAGGCCCGCGGAGCCCATCTGGTGTGGTCCAACGAGTTCTACGATGCCTTCCCCTGTTATCGGTTCCTGCGCACGGCCGAAGGATGGCAGGAACTGCGGGTCGTGCTGGATCCCGCGGGGCACCTGCGGTTCCAGCCCTTCCCCCTGGAAGACTCGGAGCTCCAGGGTTTCCTGGAACGGTATGCGGTCCTGGCCGAACCGGGCACGCTGCTGGACCTTTCACCGGAGATCCTCCAGGTGCACGAGACGGTCCTTCGGTCCGTACGACCCCGGCAGGTGGTCACCATAGACTATGGCGAGCGGCGACCCTTGCTGCTGAGGAGGTTCCCCCGGGGAAGCCTGGCCATATACTACCGGCACCGCTATCTGGAGGATCCCTTTCGGTATCCGGGCGAGAGCGACATCACCTGGCACATTGACTTTTCGCTGCTGGAGGAGGTGGGGGAGGCGACCGGGTACCGGACCCTGCTGCTGGAGGATCAGG
>CAZXAO010000069.1:0-843 GCA_964638465.1 uncultured bacterium
CAAACGACTTCTGGACTATGGGTTCCATGCGCCCACCGTGTACTTCCCGCTCATCGTGCCCGAAGCCCTGATGGTGGAACCCACGGAAACGGAAACCAAAGAGACCTTAGACGCCTTCGCCGAGGCGCTGAAGGCCATCGTGGACGAAGCCCGGGACAACCCCGAACTTCTGCACGAGGCCCCGCATCGGACTCCGGTGCGTCGGCTGGACGAGGCCCGGGCAGCCCGGTTCCCGGACCTCCGGTATCGGCACCCGGAGGGCTAAATCCCCTGCCAAATCACGGGTTCCCGGGCTTGAACCCGGAAAGAAAAGCCCTCATCATACTCGGCCGGTGAATCGGAAATACGAGGTCATCGTGGTAGGGGCAGGACCGGCCGGGATCTTCGCCGCGCTGGAACTCTCCCGGCATGGCCTGGAGGTGGGCGTCTTTGAACAGGGACCTCCCCTGGAGGAACGCCGGTGCCCGGTATTGGACCCACCCCGCCCCTGTCTCCGATGCCATCCCTGTGCCATCACCTCGGGCTTCGGCGGCGCCGGCGCCTTCTCCGACGGCAAACTCACCCTGTCCCGCGAGATCGGGGGCAACCTCAAGGATCTGATTCCGGAGGAGACCTTCCAGCAGCTGCTGGAGGAAGTGGACGAGATCTATCGGGCCCACGGCGCCCCGGATCGGGTGTACGGCACCGACCAGGAGGCCATTGACCGGATCCGCTACGAGGCCCAGCGACGGCATCTGCAACTGGTGCCCGCCCGCCTGCGCCACATGGGCACCGACGGCGGCTTTCGCGTGCTCCAGAGCCTGGCCCGTACCCTGAGGGAACAGGGCGTAGAGATCCACTTCC
>CAZXAO010000069.1:853-8025 GCA_964638465.1 uncultured bacterium
CTTCCGCGAGGCCGTGGAGGACCTCCGGGTGGACTCGGAGGGCGTCCGGGGGATCCGCACGCGCCAGGGCGAGTACGAGGCCCGTTTCGTGGTGGTGGCCCCTGGCCGGGGCGGCGCCGACTGGATGGCCCGCCAGGCCCGCCGGCTGCGGATCCCCACAAAACCCAACCCCGTGGATCTGGGCGTCCGGGTGGAACTGCCCGCCATCCACATGGAACCCCTCACCCGGGTCCTGTACGAACCCAAACTCGTGTACTACTCCCGCCGGTTTGAGGACCGGGTGCGGACCTTCTGCGTGAACCCCTACGGCGTGGTGGTCCAGGAAAAGGTGGACGATGTCATCTCGGTCAACGGCTTCAGTTACACCCATCGGGCCACGGACAACACCAACTTCGCCCTGCTGGTCTCCACCCGGTTCACGGCCCCCTTTAACGATCCCATCTCCTACGGGAAATCCATCGCCCGCCTGGCCAACCTCCTGTCGGGCCACATCCTGGTGCAACGCTTGGGCGACCTCAAGAAGGGCCGCCGCTCCACAGAGAACCGAATTGCCAGCAACCCGGTGCACCCTTCCCTCTCCTCGGCCACCCCGGGAGACCTGAGCTTCGTTCTGCCGTACCGATACCTGACCGACATCGTGGAAATGATTGAGGCCCTGGAAGGCCTGATCCCGGGCATTGACTCCCCCTACACCCTGCTCTACGGTGCAGAGGTGAAGTTCTACTCCAATCGCCTGCAGGTGGGCGAGGGCTTTGAGACCCCGGTGCCCCGGCTCTACGCCGCGGGCGACGGCGCCGGCATCACCCGGGGACTGATCCAGTCCTCCATGTCCGGCCTGGTGGTGGCCCGCCACATCCTCCGCCGCGTCGGCGCGCCCCTCCTCTCCTGAAGGTCGGGCAGGGGATCAGCACCCGGCACCGGACCCGCACCGACCACGCGCACAACCCCGGGAACCCGGTCCCTTTTCTCCAGGAGCTCTTTCCCCCATTGGGTGAACGGTGGTCCCTCCGGGCCATAGAATAAGCAACACAGGAGAAGGCATCATGGTGATTCAGGGAGGACTCGTGGCTCTGCCCGGGGCCCGCCGGTTGGAACGGCGAGACCTCCGAATAGAAAACGGGAAGATTACCGAAATCGCCGAACACCTGCCTCCCCATCCCCAGGAATCCGTTCTGGATGCCTCCGGCCGCTGGATCTTTCCCGGTGGCATTGACCCCCATGTGCACTTTGACACCCCGGGCTATACCCATCGCGAGGACTTTGACCACGCCTCCCGGGCTGCTGCCGCCGGCGGCATCACCACGGTGCTGGATATGCCCTGCACATCCGTGCCGCCGGTGACCAACCGCCGGAACCTGGAGGCCAAACTGGAGGCTGTGGCCGACCAGTCGGTGGTGGACTTCGGGTTCCACGGAGGCGTTTCCGGCCTGTCCTTCACCGAGGACTTTCCCCGGAACCTCCAGGAACTCCGGGAGGCCGGGGTCTTCGGGATCAAGGCCTACCTCATCTCGGGGATGGAGACCTTCCCCCGGGTGACCCTCTTTCAGCTGGAACGCCTCCTGGAGGCAGTCCGCGACCTGGACCTGGTGGTGCTGCTGCACGCCGAGGACTACGACTATGTGACCTCGGCCACCGCATACCTCCGGGAGGTGGGCGACGGCCCCTGGTACTTCTATCGGTCTCGCCCGGAACAGGCGGAACTGCTGGCCATTCAGCAGGCGGTAACCCTGGCCCGCCGGCTCCAGGCCCCCCTGCACATCGTCCATGTGGGCACGGCCGAGGCCGTGGAGATCATCCGGACCGCCCCCACGGTCACCTGCGAAACCGCGCCCCACTACCTGGCCTTTGATCTGCGGGACCTGCAACGGATCGGCCCGCCCCTGAAGACCACGCCGCCGGTGAAAACCCCACCGAACCGCTGGGGCCTCTGGTACCACCTGGCCCGGGGCGACATCCTGTATGTGGCCTCGGACCACGCTCCAGCCCCACCGGAGGAGAAGAATACTCCGTCCTTCTGGCAGGCCTACTCCGGCATTCCGGGTGTCCAGACCCTGTTCCCCTACCTGCTCTCCGAGGGGTACCGGGCAGGAAAACTTACCCTGAGCCGGTTCCTGGAGGCCATCGCCGAAGGGGCCGCCCGACGGTTCGGCCTGGACCACCGGAAGGGCAGCATCGCCGTAGGTAAGGATGCGGATCTCGTGATCGTGGATCCGGAGGCCACCTGGACAGTGCAGACCGATCAAGGCTTCTATTCCAGGGGCAGGATCACCCCCTTTGAGGGCATGACCTTCCGCGGTCGCATTGAGAAAACCCTGGTCCGCGGCCGGGTGGTGTACGACCATCAGGAAGGCATCGTCGCTCCCCCCGGCTGGGGCCAGTTCCTGAGGAGGACGGGATGATCGCCCGGATTGAGGTCAAGGGATACAAATGTCTGCGATATGTTCACCAGCAGCTGCGACACTTCCAGATCCTGGCTGGGCCCAATGCCAGCGGCAAGAGCACCTTTCTGGACGCCGTGCTCTTTGTACGGGATCTGCTCTTTGATGGCGTGGAAACAGCGGTTCGCAACCGGGCGCGAACCGTCCGGGAACTGGCCTGGAAACATGAATCCTCTCGCTTTGAGATCGCCTTAGAGTTTGCTCTCCCTACCCTTATACGACAAAGCACTTCCGGAGAGAACCGGGAACACAGCAGAAAATATCCGTATCTTCGGTACGAGGTTGCCGTAGCAGATGTTCCGGAGAGGGGAGTGCAGATCCAGGGCGAGAACCTCTGGCTCCTGAGCGATTTGTCGGAACCCCAGGAACAGCCAGCCGCACCCCGAAGTCGATTCCCAAGGGAGAATCCTGGTCCTGAGACCATCCTTCAGCCCTCCCGCAGGAAATCCCCTCCGGGCTGGCGGAAGGTGATGTCCCGTAGCCCCGAGGGAAGGGTGTATGTGCGATCCGAACGCACCGACTGGAACATGCCCCTGCGTCCTCTGCCCCACCGATCCGGTCTTACCGTAATCCCTGAAGAAGCCGAACGGTTCCCCGCCTCGGTGTGGCTCCGCCGGTTCCTGACCGAGGGTCTTAAATTTCTGATGCTGAACAGCAGAGCCATGAAAGAACCCTCTCCGCCGGATGGCCCTCGCACCTTTCAACCCGATGGCGCCAACCTGGCCCTGGTGGTGGAGCATCTACGGCAAACCGATCCATCCCGCTTCCAGAAGTGGCTGGCCCATGTGCAAACCGTGCTCCATGATGTCCAGGACATCTCGGTAAAGGCCCGGGAAACCGATCGGTTCCGCTACCTGGCGGTTCAGATGGACGGAGTGGAAATCCCCTCCTGGCTTCTTTCCGATGGCACCCTTCGCCTGCTGGCCCTCACCATCCTCCCCTACCTTCCGGATGCTGGCACGGTGTATTTCATTGAGGAGCCCGAAAATGGGATCCATCCCAGGGCCCTGGAATCCATCTACCAGGCCCTATCTTCAATTTACGAGGGCCAGGTTTTCTGCGCTACCCACTCGCCCATCTTCCTGAACCTCGCTGAGCCTCGGGACCTGCTGTGCTTCGCTCGCACTCCCTCGGGTGCTACGGATATCGTTCGCGGCGATCAGCATCCCCAACTCCAGAAATGGCGGGGAGAGGTCTCCCTGGGAGACCTCCTGGCCAGCGGCGTTTTGGGATGAACCCGATCCAAAAAGACCTCGTGGTACTCGTAGCGGACAAAAACATGGAAGACACCATAACCACTTTGTTGACAGAACGCACGCCATCGTTGGGCATTCGGGAAATTCTCTTTGATGTGTTTCGTCACCCGCAGCGAGACCCTGGTGTTTTCCATAAGGCAGAACAGTTCCTCCGACCGTTCGTTACCCAATACCACCGTGCTCTGGTCATGCTGGATCGCGAAGGCAGCGGTCAGGAACACCTGACTCCAGAAGAAATCCGAAACCAAATCCAACGGCGGCTTGATCAGGTGGGATGGCAGGGACGATCGGCGGTCTTCGTGCTGGACCCCGAATTGGAAATCTGGGCCTTCGCAGACTCTCCCCATGTCATAGAAGTGTTTGCCAATGGAGACTCCCGCTTATTTCAAGAGGTGCTCACCTCTTTCAATAAGGTGTACCCTACGGGATCAAAACCCAAACGCCCCAAAGAGGTGATTGAAACGCTGCTGAAACGAACCCGAACACCCCGATCCTCCTCTCTCTATAGTCAACTGGCCCGGAAAGTGGGACTGGCAAGATGTCAGGATCCCACCTTCCGTGAATTCAAAAGAACTCTTCAACTATGGTTTCCAAGGAGGGCCTCATGAAACTCCTGATCGGACCGGGATGGGTCACCAACGGGACGGATGTGTTCGTGGAACACGGGGGTGTCCTCGTGGAAAACGGCCGGGTCCTGGCCGTGGGGCGCTTTGAAGACCTGAAGGACCCCCACGCCGACTGGATCCCCACCGACGGCCGGCTGATCCTCCCCGGCTTCCTCGTGGCCCATCACCACCTGTACTCGGCTCTGGCCCCGGGGATCACTCCCCTGGGGCCCACCCCGAACTTCCGGAAGATCCTGGAAAACCTCTGGTGGCCCTTGGACCGGGCCCTGGACGCAGAGACCGTGTACGCCTCGGCCCTGCATGGCCTGATGGACGCCCTGCGCCACGGGGTCACCCTGGTGTTTGACCACCACGCTTCCATGGGCTTCATTGAGGGAAGCCTGGATCAGGTGGCCCGCGCCTTCCAGGACACAGGCCTCCGCGGTCTCCTCGCCTTTGAGGTCTCGGATCGGGCCGGCCAGGAGACCCTGGACCGCCAGATCCAGGAGAACCTGCGGTTCTGGCAACAACACCGCAACGACCCCTGGCTACAGGGCATCTTCGGCCTGCACGCCAACTTCACCCTGAGCGAGGAAACCCTGTACGCCGTTCGGGACGCCCTGCCCCCGGATCTGGGGATCCACATCCATTGTGGAGAAGACCGGGAGGACCTGGACTTCGTCCTCCACCTGGGCTACGAGGGCCTCGTGGACCGGTTGCACCGCTTTGACCTGCTCCGCGCGCCCTCGCTGCTCGCCCACTGCATCCACCTGACGGACCGGGACTACGAACTCCTGGCCCACCTGGACACGGCCCTGGTGGTGAGCAACCCCGAGTCCAACGCCAACAATCAGGTGGGCCGGATGGACCGCTCCCGGATTTCCACCTATCTCCTGGGCACGGACGGCATGTCCGGGGACATGATCGCCACCCTGCGGTCGCACTACCTGCTGGGCCGCGGCAAGGACGAGGACTTTCAGGAGTTGCACCGGGTCTTCTTCAGCCATCGCTACGAGGTGGTCCAGCGCTTTTTCCCGGATTCCGCCCCTCCCCTGCATCCGGGCAGCCGGGCCGATCTGACGGTGCTGGAATACCGCCCGGTGACACCCCTCCGGCCCGACAACCTGCTGGGCCACTTGATCTTTGGCGCTCGTACGGCCCGGGCCTTTCTCACCCTGGTGGGGGGCCAGATCCGATACCACAACGGCACCTTTCCGCAGCTGGACGAGGCCGTCGTCCGCGAGCAGATCCAGGCGGCGGCCCGCAAACTCTGGGAGAAGTACCATGGCCAAGATTGAGGTGACGGTCAGCGGGATCCGTTTCCGGAACCCTGTTCTCACGGCGGCGGGTCCCAATGTCCTCAACGCCCACATGATGCTCAAAGCCGTGGAAGGCGGGGTGGGCGGCGTGGTGTCCAAGACGGTCTCGGTCAAGCCCGCCCACGATCGGCGGCCCACCATCCGACGGACCGCCTGCCGCAGCATGATGAACGCCGAAACCTGGGCCGAGGAACCCGTGGAACGCTTCCTGGAGTACTACCACGAGGTCAAGAAAACCGGGATCCCGCTCATCGTCTCCCTGGGCTATACCCCCGACGATCTCAAAACCCTGGGCCCTCTGATTGAGCGCGAGGCCCAACCCGATGGCTTTGAGTTCTCCACCCACTACCTGGGCAAGGATGTGGAGCCCCTGGTGGAAACGGCAAAGGCCCTGCGATACAGCGTGGATGCCCCCATCTGGATGAAGATCTCGCCCAACTTCCCGGACATCCAGGAGGTGGCCCGCCGGGTGGCCCCCTATGTGGACGGCTTCGTGGCCACCAACTCCTTTGGACCGGTGCTGGACTTTGACCCGGAAAATCCGGAGCCCCGCCTGGGCTCCGCCTACGGCCAGGGCTGGCTCTCGGGCCCCGCCATTCTCCCCATTTCCCTCCGGGTGGTGTACGAGGTGGTCTCCGTCCAGGAGAAACCCGTGATCGGCGTCGGGGGGATTGAACGGGGCGTGGACGCCATCAAGTACCTGATGGTGGGCGCCTCGGCCGTGGGCGTGTGCACCGCCGCCCTGAAACACGGGCCCGGCGTGTACGGCAAGATCGCCCGGGAGATCAACAACTGGCTGGACCAGCACGGCTACGGCTCCGTGGAGGAGGTGCGGAACCTCTACCGCGAAAAACTCCGGGAACGCCGGGTCTACGAGGGAGTCCCGGTGATGACCGTGGAGGACGACCTGTGTACCGGCTGCACGGCCTGTATCCGGAACTGTGTGGAAAACGCCCTGTACATGCAGGACAACAAGGCCCGGGTGATAGAGGACCTGTGCATCGGCTGCGGCTACTGCATGGACTTCTGCCCGGAAGGGGCGCTGGTGTTGAGGGAGCGGCAGCTATGAGTGTTCGGGCACCCGAGATCCTCCAGCGCGCTGAAACCCTCCGCCACGAGGTGGCCCGGATCCTGAGCCAGCTGGTCCAGATTCCCTCCCTGAGCGGCCAGGAGGAACCCGTGATCCAGACCCTCAAGCAACTCGTGGAGCCCTACGCCGATGAGGTTCGGGTGGACGGCCTGGGGAACCTTCTGGCCCGCATCGGTTCCGGTCCCCGAACCCTGGCCTTTGACGCCCACATTGATGTGGTGGACGCCGGCGACGAGCGACAGTGGTCCGTGCCCCCCTTTTCCGGTCTGATTCGGGGGGGCCGGGTGTGGGGCCGGGGCAGCGTGGACCAGAAGGGTGGTGCCGCAGCCATGGTGGCGGCCCTCCGGATCCTCCGGGAAGTGGCCTATCAGGGCCCCTTCGCCGTGTACTTCACCTTCACCATCATGGAGGAGGACAGCGACGGCCAGTGCTGGCTCTACCTGATTGAAGAGGAAGGCTTCCGG
>CAZXAO010000070.1:0-6830 GCA_964638465.1 uncultured bacterium
TGGGGCCCACCGGTGCCCTGCAGCCGGGCCACAAGGAGGTCCGGGGGGACACCCTGCTCTGGATCCTGGACCAGCCCCTCTCGGCCACCGGCCGGTACAGCCTGGTGAGCATCATCCAGGACTATGCGGGCAACCGGGATAGCCTCTTCTCGGTGTTCTACTTTGACCAGGAGGGTCCGGTGCTCGTGGGCTCCGACCCCGGGCACCTGAGCGTGGTTCGCGATACCCTGCGGGCCCTGCGGGTGGCCCTCTCGGACGGCGCCGGCTCGGGGATTGACTTCACCCCGGGCGTCACTTATCTGGAGGCCTACTCCGAGGACGGCACGCCCCTGAGTGGTTCCCTCTATTCCAACGGGGTGGATAGCCTGGTGTTCCTCCTGAATCCTCCTTTGCTGCCCAATGGCGCCAACGATGGCGGCTATCGGATCCTGGTGTACGCCCGCGACCGGGTGGGCAACCTGCTCTCTCCCTATCCGGACACCGTGTTCTTCGTCTACGACAATGTCCTGCCCACCATCACGGGCAGCATGCCCGGCCCCGGTGACCTGTTGGTGCAACCACCGGAATCCGTGGTCCTGTTCCTCTCGGACCAGGTGCCCGGCGTCCAGTTCGTTGGCGGCATTGACTTCACCACCTCCCTCCTCTCCGTGCAGGACCCCAACGGTCTGGGGATCCCTGGCGTCAAACACTTCGTGGACCCCGGCGACGGCACCGGCCAACTCGTCTGGGTCTTTGACCCCGGCTATACCCCGCCCTACGGCCAGTATCTGGTCTCCTACGAGGTCTACGACCGGGCCGGCAACCGCATCTCCGGCACCTACGCCTTCCAGTACCTGCCCAGCGTCCATGTCCAGGCTTCCCTCTGGCCCGCCGACGGCGACGCCGTCCACGACACCCTGTACCGCGTCTGGGCCGCGCTCTACGCCCCCTCGGGCGCCGGCATCAACTTTGACCCCGCCGTAACCTGGCTCCGCCTCTACGGCCCCGACGGCACCGAACTCCCTGGCACCCTCTCCCACACCGGCGATACCCTCTTCTACACCCTTTCCACCCCGCTCCTGCCCACGGGTGCCCAGGACGGCCAGTACACCGTGGTCCTGGCCGCCCAGGATCTGGTGGGCAACACCCTGCCCCAGAACCCGGATACCACCCACTTCGTTTACGATAACATCGCCCCCTCGGTGACCGGGGTCTATCCCGGGGACAGCACTTACCACGCCGCCTTCCCGGATTCGGTCTATGTGGAAATCACCGATCTCCTGAGCCGCAGTGTCTTCGTGGCCGAAGGACCGGGATGGAAACCTGTTTCTTCCCTTCAGGTCCATGAAGGGGTCTTGCAACCCGGCCGTCGGACGCCGGCGCCGCTGACCCGGGCCGTGAAGTCCACGGATCGCCCCACCCGCCTGCCGGTGGAGGTGTCGGGCATTGACTTTGAGAACTCCCAGATCTTTCTGATCGCCCCCAGTGGCCAGGGCATCCCGGGCGTGAAGCATGTCCACGCCACCTCCCCCAACACCGGCACCCTGGCCTGGGTACCGGACCCCGCCTACACGCCCACCCTGGGCTGGTACCGCGTGCACACGGTCCTTCGGGACCTGGCTGGCAATGTGCTGGAGGGCGACTTTGTGTTCCAGTATGTGCAGGCCGAGCCCCTCAGCGTCACGGTGACCCCCTCAGGCACAGCCCGGGACACCCTGCGCACCGTGGTGGCCACCTTCTCCGTGCCCTCGGGCGCTCCGCTGGATGCGGAACACACCTGGATCCGGATGTATCGGGGGGATGGCTCTGAGGTGGCAGGAACCCTCACCTACGCCGACACCACCGTCACCCTGCACCTGACCAATCCCCTGATCCCCAACGGCACCATGGACGGCGCCTATACCCTGGTGGTGGCCGGTCAGGATCTGGCGGGCAACACCCTGAGCCAGAACCCGGACACCCTGCCCCTCATCTACGACAACCTGCCTCCCACGGTCACGGCCTCCTTCCCGCCTCCCGACGGCTACCTTCAGCACCCCCTGGATTCGGTGTACCTGGAGGTGACGGACGCCTATGCCTGGGTGAACGGCGTATCCGGGGTGGACTTCAACCGTTCCAACCTGGTGCTCCTGGATCCCTCCGGCGTTCCGGTGCCCGGAGCCTACGGCTACCACGACCAGGGTGATGGTACCGGCACCCTGGTGTACCGGCTCGTGGAGAATGTGGCCTTGAGCCAGGGCACCTATACGGTCTATTACCAGCTCCAGGATCTGGCGGGCAACCGCTGGGCCAATGTCTACGAGTTCACGGCGGCCGAGTTCAAGCCCCAGGTGCTGGCCTTTTCCCCGGATTCCGGGACCATTGCCCAGTCGCTTTCGGAGCTCCGGGCCTATATCTACGACGGCACCTGGACGGGCCTGGACACCACCCACACGATGAGCGTTCTGTATACGGCCACGGGCCAAACGGTACCGGGCCAGCGGACCTTTGTCCAGCAGGACACTCTCTATGTTCTGACCTTCGTGCCCAACAGCCTGTCCGACGGTGCTTACTTCTTCAAGGTGCGACCGGTGGCCCAGAACGGCGTGCAGGGTGAAGAACGCCTGACGCAGTTCCTGATTGATGCCACCCCGCCCCAGGTGGTGCAGACCTATCCCGGGGACAACGACCGCATCCTCACGGCACCCTCGGCCCTCTGGCTGGACCTCCTGGAGACCGGGAGCGGCGTGGATCTGGATGCCTCGGAGTTCCACCTGGTAAACCTGAACTCGGGCGAGGAGATCCTCTTCAGCGATGTGTCGCTCCAGGATTCCCGGATTACCCTGAGCCTGGCGGCTCCGCTGACCTACGGTGCCTACCGGTGGTCCTATCGGGTCGTGGACCTGGCCGGCAACGCTGTCCACGACACCCTGACCTTTGAGGTGCTGGAACCCATCCACATTGAACCCCTGTTTGCCGAAGGAGACACCCTGTTCGGCCCGCTCAACTACCTCCTGACCGTGGTCAAAGACCTGGAGGGCGTGGGCATCCAGAGCGTGGACATGAACCTGGCTGGCCCCCGGCTCCAGGACACGGTCCCGGGCACCGTCATGCAGATCAACGACACGGTGTACGCCTTTGTGAACGATACCCTGCTGCCCGGCGACGGGTCGGCCAACGGCGTGTACCGGCTCTCGGTGACGGCCACGAACCGTAACCTCCGCCAGGTGACCCGGATCCGTTCCTTCGTGTTCCTGTTTGATACGGTTCCCCCGGCGCCGCCGGAACTCCTGCAACCCCTGCCGGATGTGGCCGAGACCAACTTCATTGACATTTATGGCCGGGCCGAGCCCTTCAGCACCATCTATGTGTATGTGGCGGAAGTGGACCCCCAGAACCCGGTGGCGAGCACCATGGCCCAGGCGGACTCCACCTTCCATCTGTTCCAGGTCCCCCTGGCCTACGGCCAGTACAACACGGTGAAGATCGTGGCCGAGGACTTCCTGGGGAACCGGTCGGTGCCCTACTCCGCCCGGATCTTCTCGGGGCCCATGTCCTTTACGGTCAAGATCCCGGCACCACTGACCCCCGAAAAGAACTTCATCGTGGTGAGCACACCCGAACCCGCCACCGTAACCTGGAAGGTGTACAACCTGGCCGGCGACCTGGTGTATCAGGTCACCCAGGACTTTGACCGGCGACTGACCAATCAAACCTTCACCTGGGACCAATTCAAGAACCTGCAGGGCGAGACGGTCCGGAACGGTCCGTATTTGTCCATCGTGGAGGCCGTTCTGAAACGCAGTCAGGTCACCGAGGTCCACAAAACCGTTATCGCGGTGGTGAAGTGAGGAGGGAAATCATGCTGAGGAACCGTTTTCTTCTGCTTTTCCTGAGTGCGGGGGTCCTGATGGGGGCTTCCACCCGGGGCTCCTTCGTGATCACCGGATACGATGCCCGGTCGGCCGCCCTGGGGGGCGCCTTTGTCTCGCTGGCCCAGGGCCCCCAGTGTGCCTACTGGAACCCTGCGGGCCTCGGCCGGTTCCAGGGACGGGCCCTGACCGGGACCTACGGCCGGATGGGGGAGTTCCCGGTGTACTATGGGTTCCTGAGCCTGATCCAGGGGAACGAGGGCCTGGGCGGCGGCGCCCTCACCTGGGAGTACCTGGGCACCAAGATCAACGGCGAGATCCCCTGGAACGAGCACACCCTGGCCTACGCCTGGGGGTACCCCGTGCTTCCCTGGCTGAACCTGGGGTTCCGGCTCAAGGGCCTGTTCGTGCAGAACGACCTGGAGGTCCGGAGCGGTGCCAAGGGGTGGGGCCTGGATGCCTCGGTGCTGCTTACGCCCCTTTCCTTTCTGCGCCTGGGCGCCACCGTCTGGGACGCTGCCTCCCGCGTATCCTGGGATACCGGCGAGAAGGAAACCCTGCCCTTCACCTATCAGGGCGGGGCCTCCCTTTTCCTTTTGAAGGGCAACTACATCCTGGTGGCCGAGGCGAAGGGGGAAAGGGACGAAGCCCTCACCGACCTGAAACTGGGGAACGAACTCTGGCTGTTCCACACCCTGGCCCTGCGGGTGGGCCTCCAGAAGAAAATGGGCGAGGACGACCAGCGGAACATCTTCACCGCAGGTGCCGGGTTCCGCATTGAACGGCCCGGGATCGCCTATGTGGTCAACTACGCGTATGCCAACGACCGGGAGGTCTTTGGTCCGACCCACCGGATCACCCTGAACCTGGAATGGAGGTGAGGCACGGGTGACGAAGAAACGACAACGGCCTGAGGCCCGGCGACGGGACCGGGGGATCGCGGTGGTCACGGCCATCGGTATCGCTCTGCTGGTGGGCATCCTGGCTGTGGCCCTGGTGGCCTATATCTTCACCCAGACCGGGGTGACCCGCTGGGGGAAGTCCAAACGCCGGGCCTTTAATGCCGCAGAGGCGGGCATCAACTACGGGATCCAGCAGTTGTCGTACTCGGCCTCCGGCTTCCCGGAAACGGACGACACCACCGGCCCCTCCTGGATTGACCTGCCGAACAATACCGGGTTTAAGTCCGGAATGCCCGACGAACCGCCCCAGCCCATTGAACTGGAGTCCATGAACCAGATCTATCCTGGATACTCCACCAAGCACACCTTCAACCGATACCACATCGTGTCCTCGGGCATAGACCACGGCACCGGCATCACCTCCGTCATTGAGGTCCGGGTTCGGCTGGGCCCGATTCCCTCCGGCACGGGATACTAAGGGCTCCGCTTGACAATCCCGAATACCGCCCTACAATTAAGCCAAAGGGTAAGTTCCAGGGTTATGGCGGAGGTCCTATTCAACTGACCCATCTCCAAAAGAGGGAGGTAGGATGCTGATGAGTGTGTGGGTCGTGGTGGCCTTACTGTTCCAGATCGGGGACCTCTCCACCCTGGGCAAGTACCCTTTTCGCATTGATTACCAGATCCTGGAGTTCCAGGGCGAAACCCCGGAACGAATCCGCGGCACCCTGTGGGTGCTGGGAAACCTCTATAAATCCGTGCTGACCTATCCCGACGGCGTCACCCAGGTGGACCTCTACGACGGCTCCCAGTGGTGGCTGTACGCCAGCAACGCCCCCGGAATCACCCCCATGGACCGTCCTCCAGTGCGCTCGGTATTGGCGTTTTTTGCTGGCGGAGAGGTCCCCCTGTCGTCGGAAAAGGTGACGGAACTGACCCTGCCCCGGGGCCAGGGCAAGATCCTGATCAAGGGAATCCGGTCCCTGCCCGGACTGGGGCCCGTTCCGGAGACCGTGGTGTTCACGAATGAACAGGGGAAACCCGTGTGGAAGATCACCATCACCTCGGTGAAGCAGGCCCCGGAGATCAGCGACGCCTTCTTCCAGAAGTCCACCCTCCCGACCCCCGAGACCTCTGCACTTCAGGCCCGGGACAAGGAGAAAAACCCCGTCTGGGACTATTAGGGGGGATCATGCGTATGCCGGTACGGATGAAACGGCTTTCCGTTCTTCTGGCGTTGAGCCTGGCCCTGGAGCCCGTCGTGGCCTCGCTGCTCTGGGCCGGGGACGCCGACCTCTTTACCACCCGGGTGGAACCCAATGTAATGATCATCTTTGACACCTCGGGCAGCATGACCTTTGACATCTGGCACGACGAACCCCCGGGCCCCTGGTGGTGGTACTACTGCCGATACCCCTACTCGCTCTACTGGACCTGGGGCGACGGCTCCGTGGAGTTCCCGGGGGTGGATACCAACGGCGACGGCCTTCCCAACGATTCCCGGATGTACAACCTGAAGGCTGCCCTGCGCCTCGTGCTTCAGCAGACCAGCGGGCTCCGCTTCGCCCTGGCCACCTATGGCCAGCGGAAGGGGGGGTATTACGGCGACTGGTACTGGATCCCCTCCTACTGCAGCTGGGGGCGCCGCCGGGCCCGGATCCACTGGGACGGCCGGTACTGGCCCTATTCCTACCCCGGCCCCCACTACATCCATGTACTCCGGGTGCCCTTCGGCGAAGGGCCTGAACACAAACAGCAGATCTACCGGTGGATTGACAATCAGGACCAGCCCGGCTACACCGAACTCCGGGCGGACGGCGGGACACCCATTGGCGGCACGGTGTATTGGGTTCGCCGCTACTTCCAGCGGCAGGTGATTCCCAACGACATCGCCAAGGACTGTCGCCGGTACTTCGTCCTGCTCCTGACCGACGGGGAGGCCAACGGGTACATGTATGGCAACCCCCATAACCCCTGGCAGGAGATCCGACGCCTGCGGCACCTTCGGGCCGCCGGCCGGTGGTACGACATCCGCACCTTTGTGATTGGCATCGGCATCCCGGGATTGCCCAGCGAAGACACCTTCAGATCAAGATTC
>CAZXAO010000070.1:6840-7986 GCA_964638465.1 uncultured bacterium
GGCATCCCGGGATCCCAGCAGTTGCAGCAGTTTGCGGAAATCGGCGGCACCCACCGGTACTATCCTGCCACCAACCCGGAGGAGATGATTGAGGCCCTGCAGAGCGTTTTCGGCCAGATCATTGAGCAGGCCTATGCCTTTTCGTCGCCCGAGGTGCCCTCGGTGGCCACCCGGTACCAGAACACCCTGTACTTCTCCTCCTTCATCCCCGGTTACGATCCCCTGTGGAAGGGCTACCTGCGGGCCTACCGGCTGAACCCCGACGGCACCATCCCGGTGGACGAGGAGGGGCATCCGGCCATCTCGCCCGTGTGGGACGCCGGTGTGGCCCTGAAAAACACCCCCAGCCACGCCCGAAACATCCTCACGGTGGTGTCCCGCCACCTGGTGCCCTTCCGACCCGGTTTCCTGAACGGCGCCCTCTTGGATGTGCCGGAAGATAGTGTGCCCATCGTGGTGAACTATGTGCGGGGCGACAACCCCTACAACTGGAAACTGGGGGACATCTTTCACAGCGCCCCGGTGCTGATCGCCGGGCCTTCCCCCTACTTCCAGGACCAGGGGTTCTCCGGCTATCGGTCCATGTACCGGACACGGGACCGGATCGTGGTGGTGGGCAGCAACGACGGCATGCTTCACGCCTTTGATGCCGGCAGTTACAGCATGGTCGGCGACACCTTTACCATGGGCACCGGCACCGAGGTCTGGGCCTTTATCCCTCCGGACCTCCTGCCCAAACTCAAGAAAACCCTGTACCTGCACCAGTACATGGTGGACGGCTCGCCGGTGGTGGCCGATGTATGGTTCCGGGGGCTCTCCGTGGACCGGATCAAGGACCCCCACGAGTGGCGCACGCTGCTCGTTTCCGGTGAGCGGGACGGCGGCCGGGCCTACTTCGCCCTGGATGTCACCGAGACTTACAACCCCCGGTACCTGTGGAGTTTCACCCACGATTACCTGGGCTATACCTGGTCCAAACCGGCGGTGGGCCGGACCTATGTGGGCCAGGAGAACACCGAGGGCGAGGTCTGGTTCGTGGCCTTTGGCGGCGGGATGCCGGATGTCGGCGACAACCTGCACGCCGGCTGGTACAACACCGTGCCCACCGGCGCCCTGGGGTCCTCCTTCTACCTGGTCAAGGCAGAG
>CAZXAO010000071.1:0-7968 GCA_964638465.1 uncultured bacterium
CTGTACTTCCAGCGCGGCATCTACCTGGACATCGCCCTGATCTACGGGGCCCTCGGATTCATCGCCACCCTGGCCATCGCCCGTTACCTGGAGGGAGGCCTATGAACCCCCTAACGATCCTGGCCCATGCCCTGATCCTGGTGGGAACCCTGTTCCTGTTCCTGGGAGCCCTGGGTGTGTATCGGTTCCCGGATGTCTACAACCGTCTGCAGGCGGGCACCAAGGCCACCACCCTGGGAGCCCTGTCCCTGATGTTAGGCGTGGGACTCGCCCAGCCGGCCTGGCTCCCGAAAACCCTGGTGATCATGCTCTTCGTACTCCTGACCAATCCCGTGTCCTCCCACGCCATCGGCCGCGCCAGCTACAAGAGCGGCTACCCCCTGTGGGAGGGCAGCGTCGTGGACCACTGCAAGGACACAGAAGTGTGTAAAGGAGGCCCATCGTGACGCCCCTTCTCCCCCTGGAGACCCTGCTGGTGCTCGGTATGCTGGGTGCGGCCGCCTTCGTGGCCTACACCCGGGACCTGCTCGTGGCCGTGGTGGTCACCGCCGTGGTGAGCCTGGGCGCAGCCCTCCTCTTCTACCTGCTGCAGGCGCCCGATGTGGCCATCACCGAGGCGGCCATTGACGCAGGCCTCACCACCGTCATCTTTCTGGTGGCCCTTCGGAAAACGGAGCGGTACGAAAAATGAAGCGCATCGCTGCCCTCCTGTTGCTCCTCGTCCTGGCCGTGAGTCTGTACCAGGCCCTCTCCCGGGTCCCCTTCGGGACCGACCACCTGGGCGTCAGCCGCTATTACCTGGACCACGGCGTTCAGGATCTCGGAGGCGTCAACATCGTCACCAGCGTGGTGGTGCTCTACCGGGGTTTTGACACCCTGGGTGAGGTCACCGTGCTCTTCCTGGCCGCCACCGGTCTGGCTGCCCTGCTCCACGGCCTCCAACGGTCCGAACGACGCCGACCGAAAAGACCCCCCTCCCTTATCATGAAAACGGCCACGCGCATCCTCTTCCCCACCCTGTTGCTCCTCGGGGCCTATGTGTTCGTCCACGGCCACCTGACGCCGGGGGGCGGGTTTCCCGGCGGCGTGGTGGTGGCCCTGGCGTATCTCCTGGGGTTCCTGGCCCACGACCACTGGCAGGTGAATCACCGATGGATCCGCTGGGTGGAGGGCCTGGCCGGCATGACCTATGTGGTCATCGGCCTCGCGGGCCTCTATGTGGCCGGCTCGTTCCTCGCCAATTTCCTGCCCCTGGGAACTCCGGGACGCCTGTTCAGTGCAGGCGTCATCCCCCTGATCTACATCACCATCGGCTTTAAGGTGGGCTCCGAGATGACCGGCCTGCTATCGGACATGAAGGAGACCACAGAATGAACCCTGCCCTGCTCTACTTCGGTGGATCTGCGGCCCTGTTTCTCATTGGCCTGTATATGGTGCTCGTCAAGGGCAACCTCATCAAGATCGTCCTGGGCCTGGACCTTATGGAAACGGCGGTCAACCTCTTTATCGTGGCCTCTGGTTACATCAAGGACCGCACAGCCCCCATCCTGAACCGCCCGGACCTTCTGGCAGAACCCTCCCGACGGGTGGTGGACCCCGTGCCCCATGCTCTGGTGCTCACGGCCATCGTGATCGGCGTGGCTGTGATGGCGATGGCTCTGTCCATCGTGATCCGCATCTACGAGAAGCGGCAAACCCTGAACATCTCAGACCTGAGGTGGCTGAAATGGTGAACCCCATCCTGCTCATCGCCCTGCCCCTGTTCTTTGCCTTTTCTGTGCCCATCGTGGGGTTTGTGAGCCAACGGCTCCAGCGGTGGGTCCCGGTGCTCTCCCTGAGCCTCACCACCGCCCTGGCTGTGGCCCTTGTGCCCCGGGTGTGGCGGGAAGGTCCTCTCGTGGTCACCACCGCCGGGTTTCCCCCACCCCTGGCCATCAACCTGACGGTGGGCCCCCTGGGCCTGTTCCTGGCCCTGCTGATCCAGGCCGTGGGCCTGCTGACGGCCCTGTACCTCGTAGCCGTCCCCGTGGACGAACCCCGGGACCGGTTTTCCATGCTCTTCCTGCTCCTCCTCCTGGGCGCCACCGGGATGGTCCTCACCGGCGACGCCTTCAACCTGTTCGTGTTCCTGGAGATCACCTCCATCGCCGCCTATGCCCTGACCGGGTTTCCCAGAACCGCGGAGGCCACGGAGGCCGCCTTCAAGTACCTGGTCATCGGCTCCATCGGTTCCACCCTGTACCTTCTGGGTCTGATCCTGCTGTACACCCAGACGGGCACCCTGAACATCGCCGACATCGCCCGCCAGATCCACCGGGTGGATCCCCATGTCCTCTACTTCGCTCTGGCCCTGATCACCGTGGCCTTCGGCGTGGAGGCTGAGGTGTTCCCGCTGAACGGCTGGACCCCGGACGCTTACCAGGGAGCACCCACGGCGGTCACCACCGTGTTCTCGGCCGTGGTGGTCAAGGCCGGTCTGTACGCCCTGCTCCGGATGTTCTACACCCTGTTCGGCGTGCAGGCCTTCCTGTACGGCCTGGCCCTCCTGGGTGCCCTGACCCTGCTGGTGGCCGAGGCTGCAGCGTTCCGGCAGCAGAATGTCAAACGCCTGCTGGCCTACTCTTCCGTCGGTCAGATGGGCTTCCTGCTCCTGGCCTTTGGCGTGGGAACCCCGGTGGCCGTGACCAGCGGCCTCTTTCACCTGCTGAACCACGCCGTGTTCAAAGGGATCCTGTTTCTGGGCCTGGGACTCATGGCTCTGCACACCCACTCCGAGAACCTGGAGGATCTCACCGGAATGGCCCGGCGGATGCCCTGGGTGGGGTTTTTGTTTGCCCTGGCGATCCTGGCGATCCTGGGGCTGCCCCCCCTGAGTGGCTTCTGGAGCAAGTTCTTCGTCCTGTATGCCATGGCCGGGGCGCACCTCTGGGGCCTCCTGGTCGCTGCACTGGTGGGAAGCCTGCTGGAGGCCGCCTACTACCTGAGACTCCTGCAGGTGCTCTACCGGAAACCAGCCCCTGGAGTCGCAGAATCCCGGCCTTTTCCCTGGCTGCCGGTGGCCGTGCTTACGACCCTGGGCCTTGGAGTCCTGCTGATGAGCTTGACCCCCCATGTGTGGTTCCAGTGGCTCCGACCCGCCGCCGCTGAACTGCTCCAGCGGGGAGCCTACATCTCCCGGGTACTCGCAACAGGAGGTCTCTGACCATGCCCTTCCCCTCCCTTCCCTGGATCCTTGCCCTTTTGTTCGGTGGAGGCCTGGTGGCGGCCCTCGTAGGCCTGGTGTGCCGCACGGGCGCCCGCTGGCTCGCCGTCCTTACCACGGCAGCGGCGCTGCTCCTGTGGCTCTTTGTGCCCGCAGGAAATCTGCACCAGGGGCTCGTGCTCTTTCCGGGCCTGGGCCTGAGCCTCCCCTATGGACTGGACGCCCTCCGGGGATTCTTCGCTCTCCTGAGCCTGGGACTGGGCCTGATCGTGGCCCTCTTTGACCTGGAAAACGCCCGGGACCTGCCCGGCCTGTATGCCGCCGGCTTCCTCTGGCTCCTGGGGTCGGTTCTGGGGCTTCTGGCAGCCACCAACCTGCTGAGCCTCTTCTTCTTCTGGGAGATGATGACCTGGACCTCCTATCTGCTGATCCTGAGCCGGGGCGAACGGGCAGGGGCGGCAGCCTTCAAGTACTTCCTGTTCAGCGTGGCAGGTGCCTACGCCCTGTTGCTGGCGGTCCTGATGCTCTTCGCCCGGTTCCACACCCTGAACCTGGAGGCGCTGGCCGTCCAGGTGGCCCACGGGGGCCTGCCGGCGGGTGAGGCTGTGCTGGTGTTCCTGCTGTTTCTCGGGGGGTTTGGCGTGAAGGCGGCCGTAATGCCCCTGCATGTCTGGGCTCCCGATGCCTACGCCGAGGCACCCGACGGGTTTACGGCCTTCCTCTCGGGAGCCCTAAGCAAGATGGGGGTGTTCGGGCTGGTGCTTGTCCTTTTTGCCCTGCTGGAACCCGCCCTGACCCGGGGCATCCAGATCCACGGGATTCCCCTGGCCGGCTACCTCCTGGCCTGGCTCGGCGCCCTGACGGCCCTGCTGGGAGCCCTGTATGCTGCCGTGCAGGAACGGGGCAAGCGGCTGCTCGCCTACTCCTCCATCAGCCAGCTGGGCTATGTGCTCTTTGGCCTGGGCCTGGGCACGCCCCTCGCCCTGACGGGCGCCCTGTTCCACGCCCTGTCGCACCTGCTCTTCAAGGGGCTGCTCTTCCTGTCGCTCGCCGCCGTGATCCAGCAGACGGGCACCGACGAGTTCGCCCGGCTGGGCGGGCTGGTCCGGCGGATGCCCTGGACCTTCCTGGCGGCCCTCATCGGTGTGATCGCCCTGGCCGGCGTGCCCCCCACCGTGGGGTTCCCCAGCAAGTGGCTCCTTTACGAGGCGGCCATTGAACGGCATCTGGTGTTCCTGGCGGCCGTGGTCTTTGCTGCGTCCACCGCAGCCTTCCTGTATGCCTACCGGTTCATCTTCTCGGTGTTCCTGGGCCAGCTCCAGCCGGAGAACGAGACCGTGCGAGAGGGCCATCCCTTCCTAGTGTTGCCCCAGCTGGTGCTCACCGCGGTCATCCTGGTGCTGGGGGTGGCCCCAGGCCTCGCCCTCCACTGGGTGGATCCCGTACTCCAGCAATGGAGCCGGACCCCCCTCGCCCACACGCTGACCACCCTGACCACCCCCCTTGGCACCTTCAATGCCGCCGTGGTGGGCCTGGCCTTTACGGTGACCCTCCTTCTGGCCCTGGCCGTGTACCTGTTCACGGCACGGCCCCGCCGCATCCCCCAGATGGACAACTACTTTGCCGGTGAGGCCCCCGAACAGGTGGCCATGCATTACGCCTCGGACTTCTACCGGTTCCTCCGGCGAGAACTGGCCGGGCTCCTCCGGTGGAGCGCCGACCGGGGCTTTGCCCGGCTCGCCGGATGGGTTCAGTTCCTGGCCGAGGGTGTACGCCGCGTTTACACCGGCAACGGCCAGGTGTATGTGTGGTACCTGATGGGATTCCTGACGCTCCTGCTGCTCGCTTACCTTCGGGGGGTATCATGAACGGTGCTCAGATTGCCAGTCTCCTGTGGATTCCCCTGTTGGCCATTGTGACCGGGCTCCTGTACATGGGCATTGCCCGCAAGGTCATCGCCCGGATCCAGCGTCGGTACGGTCCGCCCGTCTACCAGAACTTCCTGGACACCCTGAAACTCCTCACCAAGCGCACGGCCGTGTCCCACGGCGTGGTCTTTGACCTGGGCCCCATCATGGCCCTGGCCGGTGGGCTCCTTACCCTGCTCTTCCTGCCCATCGGCGGCCACGCCCTGTTGAGTTTCCAGGGCGACCTCATCGTGGTGCTCTACCTGGTGGTCATCGCTCCCCTGGGGATGGCCCTGGGTGCGGGCGACTCGGCCAACCCCAATTCCGCCATCGGAATGGCCCGGGGGCTGACCCTCATGCTCGCCTACGAAGTGCCCTTCGTGCTCGCCCTGCTCGCCGTGATGGCGAAGTACAACACCACCACCCTGATGGACATCGTGCGGGCACAGGCCGGCGGCTGGCGCCACTGGAACCTCTTTGTCCTACCCCTGTCAGCCCTGGTGGCTGACCTCTCGCTCCAGGGGATGATGGGCAAAAAGCCCTTTGATCAACCGGTGGCCCCCCACGAGATCGCCTCCGGCCCCATGGTGGAATACGGGGGCAAGTACCTTGCCATGCTTCAACTCTACCACGCCGTGGCCATCTTCGTGGAAACCGCGCTCTTTACCCTGCTCTTCCTGGGGGGTGGGCCGCTGTGGACTTTCCTCCCCAAGACCTTCGTCGTGTTCCTGGTGGCGGTGCTGATCCATGCGGTGGCCCCCCGGTTCCGCATCGGTCAGGCCCTCACCTTTTACTGGAAATGGCCGGTGCTCCTGGGCCTCCTGGGTCTGGTCTGGGCGCTGGCCCTGTAGGAGTGTAAAACCATGCAGGTGAAGGAAAAACCCCGAAAAACGCTTTCCAATTGGGCCCGGGGTCGGTCCCTGTGGATGATCCACTTCTGTACGGGCTGCGGCGCCATGGAGATGCCGCCGACCATGACCTCCCGATACGACATGGAACGCTTCGGCATCATCCCCATGGCCACCCCGCGCCAGGCCGACCTCCTGCTCATCACCGGCTACCTGACGGTCAAGACCCTGAAGCGCGTGATCCGCACCTACGAGCAAATGCAGGATCCCAAGTGGGTCATTGGCTTCGGCTCCTGCACTCTCAACGGCGGCATGTACTGGGACTCGTACAACACCATCAAACGGCTGGACCTCTACCTGCCCGTGGATGTCTACATCGCCGGGTGTATGCCCCGCCCCGAGGCCATCATTGAGGCCTTCGTACGACTTCAGGAGGGCATCGCCCGCGGCGAGTTTGATGGCTGGAAGCGCTACCGCGAGAACCTCGCCTGGTACCGCGCCAATCAGGCCAGGGTGATGGATGTCCAGCGATGGAGCGTGCTGCCATGACCGAACGGGAACTGCAACAGGCCATGCAACAGGCCTTTGACCAGGCCCGGATCCACCTCCAGCGGGCCCGCCGGGTGCAGGTCCACCTGCCCCGGGAACAGGTGCTGCCCGCCCTCGCCTACCTGAAGTCCTTAGGCTTCGGGCACCTTTCGGCCATCTCCTGCGTGGACTGGATCCAGGAAAACGCCTTTGAACTGGTGTACCACCTCTGGTCCTACGAGCACAGGATCCATGTGATGGTCAAAACCCGCCTTCCCCGGGACCAGGCCGAGATGCCCACCGCTCGCTCCATCTTCCGCGTCGCCCAGACCTACGAGCGCGACATCCACGAGATGTTTGGCGTGCACTTTCCCGGTAACCCCCGCCTGGTCCCCTTCGTCCTGGAGGACTGGCAGGGCCCCCCTCCCCTGCGCAAGGACTTTGATACCCGCAAGTATGCCGAGGAGGTGTACGGCATGCGCAGCCTGGAAACCCGACTCTTTACCCGGCTGGAACAACCGTACAAGGGGTTCAGGAAGAAATGAACCGGCTCCCTTTTCCCGAAACCGAGGTGCGGGAGTTTGAGTACTTCATCGGGCCCCAGCATGTGGGGATCACCGGGAACTTCGGTGTGCACCTCAAGGCGGTGGGCGACGAGATCGTGGAAGCCCGCGCCAATCCCGGGTATCTCCACCGGGGCTTTGAGAAACTGATGGAACAGCGCCGCTGGCTCCAGAACATCCCCATGGTATGCCGCATCTGCGTGCCGGATCCAGATGTCAACGAGGTGGCCTACTCTCTGGCTGTGGAGGAGATCGCCGGCATGGAAGTGCCCCTCCGGGCCCAATACCTCCGGGTGATGGTGCTGGAGATGTCCCGTCTCCAGGCCTATCTGCTGTACTTCGGGGGCATCGCCGGTGCCCTGGGCCTCTATACCATCCCCCAGTGGACCGTGGGAGACCGCGATTACCTGCTGGACCGCTTTGAGGAACTCACCGGCGGCCGGGTGTACCACATCTACACTACCATCGGTGGCGTCCGCCGGGATCTGCCCGAGGGATTCTCCCATCGGCTCCGGGAAACCCTCCGCTATCTGACCCGGCGACTCAAGGACTACGACCGGCTGATGTTTGACAACGCGGTGTTCCAGCGTCGGACCCGGGGCGTGGCCGTCCTTGAGCGGGACTATGCTCTGCAAATGGGCGTCACGGGCCCGAACCTGCGGGCCACCGGGGTCCAGGCCGATGTCCGCCGCGATGATCCCTATCTGGTGTACCCGGACCTGGACTTTGAGGTACCCACCCTGGAGGGGGGCGACATCTACGCCCGCGTGATGGTCCGCCGCCTGGAGTTTGAAGAGAGCATCCATCTCCTTTACCAGGTGCTGGACTGGCTGGATCGCCATCCGGGAGAGCCCGTGCTCAACAAGGAAGTCCTCCGTAATCCCTTTGATTGGGCGCCGCCGCCCGGCGATGCCTTCGTG
>CAZXAO010000072.1:0-7866 GCA_964638465.1 uncultured bacterium
CGCTCGGCGGCAGCACCCCGCAGAGCATGCGGAAGGTCGTCGATTTGCCGGCCCCGTTGGGCCCCAGAAGGCCGAAGACCTCACCCGGGCGGACCTCAAAGGAGATCCCGGCAACCGCGGTGAACTCGCCGAACCGTTTGACCAGGTTTTCAACGACGACTGGCGAGGGCAAGGACATCCTCCAGGTTCGGCGAAGCCGGTTGAAGTTCGGGCGGCCGGGGGTCCGGAGGTCGGTCAAAGACGAGCCGCTGCCACTGGCCCTGGAGTCGGGACACCAGGGGCGGTATGGGCAGGGCAATCCCGGGGGGTGCCAGGAACACCCGGCCCTCCAGGGCTTTTAACAGCCGGTTCGGGGCATCCACCTGCGTCAGGTGGCCCTGGACCAGAAGGCCCACCCGATGGCTCCGTTCGGCCTCCTCGGTGTAGGGAGTGGTGAACAGGAGAGTCACGCCCTGCTGATTCAGATCAAAGAGCAGGTCCCAGAGTTCCCGGCGCGACACGGGGTCCACGCCGGTGGTAGGCTCGTCCAGGATCAGGAGCCGCGGACGGATCATCAGGGCGGTGATCAGGGCCAGCTTCTTCTGCATTCCGCCCGAGAGGTGGCCGGCCCGGCGATCCTGAAAGGGAGCCAATCCCGACATCCTCAGGGCTCGCTGAACTTCAGGGGCATCAGGAGACACCCCATACAGGCCGGCGAAGAACCGGATGTTCTCGGCTACCGTAAGGTCCCGGTACAGGCTAAACTCCTGGGGAAGGAACACCCGATGATGTTTTAGTGCAGGGTGGTTCACCGGCCGGCCCAGCACCCGAACCTCGCCCTGGAACCGGCGTTCCAGCCCGGCCAGGACACGGAGCAGGGTGGTTTTCCCGGCGCCGTCGGGCCCCAGCAGGCAGAAGATCTCGCCTGTTTGAAGGACCAGGTGCACCCGGTGGAGCACCGGGCGTCGGCCAAAGGCCACGGTGAGGTCCCGAACCTGGACCACCGGCCCGGTCATGGTTCCGGGAGCCAGAGCAGGCCCGTCATGCCGGGATGCAGCCGGGAATCCGGCTGGAGCAGTTGGAGCCGAATCGGATACACGAGCCGGGCCCGGTCCTCCGAGGTCTGCAGGGTTCGGGGGGTAAAGTCGGGTTCCCGTGCGATCCACACCACCCGGGCCTGGAAAACCCGGCCGGGCAGGGCGTCCATGCGGACCTCCAGAGTATCGCCGATCCGCACCCGGGGAAGCAGGACCTGGGGCAGGCTGGTGTGGAACTCCAGGGTGTCTGTGCGGACCAGACTCACCAGCACCTGGCCGGGCACCGGGGTTTCGCCCTGGCGGATCAGCACCTGGTCCACCCGGGCGGCCACCGGGGTCCGGAGTACGGCCTGATCCCGCTGGCTCTCCAGGACCTGGATCTGCCGACGCACCGCCTCCTGTTGGGCCTCCAGGGCCTGGATTTGCTCCTGCTGAGCCTGGAGTTTCGCCTGCAGGTCCTCCAGTTGCTGCACCGGCACGGCCTGTCCCTGAAGCCGGTGGAGCCGCTGAAGATCCCGTTGATACTGCTGGAGCTGGATCCGGGCAGCGGCCTGCTGGTGCTGCAGGGCCCGTTCCTGGGCCCGAAGGGCGGCCATCTGGGCGTGGAGACCCAGGGTATCCAGGACCACCAGGGTATCCCCCGGGCGGACCTCCTGGCCTTCCTGGACCGGCACCCGGATCACCTGGAGGGCCAGGGGCACCCGAAGGAGGTACTCCTGGCCCTCCAGGGTTCCGGACACAAAGGCCCGTGATGTCCTGGTGTGGCTGGTCCACCAGAGTCCTGCCGCCCCCAGGAGGAGTAGCAGGACCACCAATGCCAGCGGCCCGCGCTTCATTTACGCGTACTGCAGGGCCTGATCCAGGTCATCAATCAGGTCCTGAACATCCTCAATTCCGACGGAAAGCCGCACCAGACCGGGGTCAATTCCAGCCCGTTGCAGTTCCTCGGGCGTATAGGAGGAGTGGGTCATGGAGGCCGGATGTTCAATCAGGGAGTCGGTATCGCCCAGAGACACCGCCAGGGTCCAGAGCTTCACATGGTCCATCACCCGGATGCCGGCCTCCTTCCCCCCCTTCAGGATGAAGCTGACCATCCCGGAGAAGCCGCCCTTCATCTGCTTTTTGGCGATCTCGTGCTGGGGGTGGCTGGGTAGACCGGGGTAGAACACCCGGGCCACCTTGGGATGGTCCTCCAGGTATCGGGCCACCGCCAGGGCATTCTCCGAGTGCCGTTGCATCCTGAGGTGCAGGGTTTTGGTCCCGCGGAGCACCAGGAAGGCATTGAAGGGGGCCATGATGCCGCCCACATGGACATGGAAATCCTTTCGGATGGGCTCCACGAGATCCCGTGGACCCACGAGCGCTCCGCCCACCACATCGCCGTGGCCATTGATGTACTTGGTGAGGCTATGGATGACCAGGTCGGCCCCCAGCTCAATGGGCCGTTGCAGGGCAGGCGAGGCAAAGGTGTTGTCCACCACCAGGGGGATGCCCGCCTCGCGGGTGACCCGGGCGGTTTCGGCGATGTCCACGATGTCCAGGGTCGGGTTCGCCGGCGTTTCAATGTAGACCATCCGGGTGTTGGGGGTAAGGACATCGGCCAGCCGTTCGTGGAACTCCGGTGCCTTGATGTAGTGGAACTCAATGCCAAACTGTTGGGCAGCGATGTGGAAAAAGTGGAAAGTGCCGCCATACAGCGGATCCGAGGCCACCACGCGTTCGCCGGGTTTGACCAGAGCGAAGAGGGTGGTGGCAATGGCGGCCATGCCCGAAGCAAAGACGATGCCCGCCTCGGTGCTTTCCATCAGGGCCAGTTTCTGCTCCAGGAGTTCCACCGTGGGGTTGCCAAGTCGGGTGTAGATGTAGTGGTCCACCTCACCGGAAAAGGCCTGGCCTCCCTGGCGGGCATTCTCAAACACAAAGGTGGAGGTCTGGTAGATGGGGAACCGATGGGCCAGGGTGGTGGGATCCGTCTCCTCCCGCGGTCCTCGGACCGCCTTGGTGTTCCAGCGCATGTGGGCCGGATCCATGGTGCACCTCCTCAAGGGGTTTAATGAAAGGTTAACACGCCGATGATGAAGGCCACATATCCCAGGATCAGGGTGATCCCGGAATCGCGGTCCAGTTTTCGGTCGTAGAGCATAAACAGCACCACCAGATGGAAGATCAGGAGCACCCACAGGTCGTACCCCCGGGTGGCCGGCCGGACCTCCAGTGGTCGGATCAGGGCCGAGCCCCCGAGGATGAAGTAGATGTTGAAGATGTTGGACCCCAGGAGATTGCCCACGGCGATGGCCTGTTCTCCCCGGGCCACGGCCACGAGGGAGGTGGAAATCTCGGGCAGGCTGGTGCCCACGGCGATCATGGTCACGCCGATGACCCACTGGCTTACCCCCAGGTGCCGGGCCAGCACCACGGCAGAATCCACGGTCAACTTGGAGCCCAGGGCCAGCACCAGGGGAGCCAGCAGGACCATCAGCCATCCCAGGCTAAGGCGGCCCAGAGGGCGGCTCTCCTGGGTCATGGCCGCTGGATCCCGCACGATGAACCACACATAGGCCACGATGAGGATCAGGAGCAGGAGGCCATCCAGGCGGCTAAACCGACCGTCCAGGCCCAGGATCAGGGCCAGGCCGGCAGACATCAGGAAACTCGGCGAGTCCTGGCTGAAGACATCCCGTTCCACCACCACCGGCGACAGCAGGGCCACCACGCCCAGGATCAGGGCAATATTGGCCATGTTGGAGCCCACCACATTGGCCACGGAGATCTCGGTGGCCCCCCGCAGGGCTGCATAGAAGGAAGTAACTGCCTCGGGCAAACTGGTGCCCAGGGCGATGAGGGTGGCTCCCACCACATATTCCTGTACCCGATAATGCGACGCCAGGGTGATGCCCCCCCGCACGAACCCCTCGCCACCCAGGTAAAGGAGCAGGATCCCCAGCACCAGAAGGAACAGCGCAAGGTACAGGCTCATCGGCCCTCCTGGAAGGCCACCAGTTCAAAGGTATCGGCCTGAAGGGTCCCGTTCTGCCAGTGCCATCGCAGGATCCGCACCGGTCCGATCCCGGGGGCCAGGTCCAGGTGGATCCAGGTGGAATCCGTGCTCCAGGTGGGTGCCCGGAGCTGCCGGACCTCCCGGAGGTCCACCGGATAGGCCTGGTACTCCCCGGCGGGCACCTGGAGCGATCGCGGCTCCCCCACCCTGCCCTGGAGTCGCCGCACCACCTGTAGGGTATCGCCCTGCACCACCTGACGGTGGCTGTACTGATCCTGCCAGGTATTCCCTGTCACAGGGGGGAGTTCCAGGTACTTCTGCCACCGATCCTCCAGGATCCACGGGGTTCCCAGGTGATACACGCGGGTGGTCACCCACCGGGCCACGCCCTCCCGGCGGGGATAGAACAGGGTCACCTCCCCCAGAAACTCGTAAACCCGCAGGGTATCCCGGTTCTCCACCGAGTCGTCCACCACCCGGGCACTGACCTCTTCGCCCTGCGGCGTCCGATACACCCAGGTGGTTCCGGTTTGCAGGGGAAAGTACCCTTCCACCAGGCGATCCACGATGTCCGAAGGAACCTGACAGGCCAGCAGGAGCACGAGAAGCATCCAGGGGAGTCGCCGAAACATGCTCCAATTATAGACATTTCCGGGAATTGGGGCAATTCGGCCCCCTGCGGCCCCGGCCGGGGCTCCTGAAGTCGCTGAGATCCGTTGCATTCCGGGGCCGGGCTAAGTATAATTGGCCGAAGACCCGCGTTTAAACGGTAAAAGGAGGCTTCCGTCATGGCCAATGTCCCGAAGGATCTGCTTTACACCAAGGAGCACGAGTGGGCCCGCGTGGAAGGAGATGTGGTCACCGTGGGCATCACGGACTACGCCCAGAGCCAGCTGTCGGATATCGTGTATGTGGAGCTCCCCGAGGTGGGCACCCAGGTCCAGGCCATGGAGCCCTTCGGCACGGTGGAAGCCGTAAAGGCTGTGTCGGACCTGTATTCGCCGGTGTCCGGTGAGGTGGTGGCCATCAACGAACGGCTGGCAGACGAGCCGGACCTGGTGAACAAGGACCCCTACGGGGAGGGGTGGATGATCCGAGTCAAACTCTCCAATCCCGAGGAACTCAAGAACCTGCTCTCCCCCGAGGAGTACGAGAAACTCATTGAGGAAGAGGAGGGATGAGCTTGTCCTTTCCCTACCTACCCCTGACGGACGAAGACCGCAGGGAGATGCTCCAGGCCCTGGGGTTCGCGTCCATTGACGACCTCTTCGCCCAGATCATCCCCGAGGAAGCCCGGTTCCAGGGCACCCTGGACCTCCCCCCTGCCCTCTCGGAACTGGAGGTCCGCCGCCATGTGGAGGCCCTGGCCCAAAGGAACCGGGCAAACCTGACGCTCTTCATCGGGGGAGGGGTATACGACCACTACATCCCGGCCGCCGTCAAGCACATCCTCTCCCGCTCGGAGTTCTACACGGCCTACACCCCGTACCAGGCGGAGGTAAGCCAGGGCACCCTGCAGGCCATGTACGAGTTCCAGTCGGTCCTCTGCGACCTCACGGGCATGGAGGTGGCCAACTCCTCCATGTACGACGGCGCCACCGCCCTGGCCGAGGCCGCCCTGATGAGCCTCCGCATCCAGAAGAAACGCCGTCGCCTGCTCTACAGCGAGGATCTGAACCCGCTGTACCGGCGCGTACTCCACACCTACACCCGTCGCCAGGACCTGGAGATCGTGGAGGTGCCCACGGACCCCAGAACGGGCCAGATGGACCTGAACTTCGTGGAGGATCACCTGGACGACCAGACCGCCGCCCTACTCTTCCAGCACCCCAACTACTTCGGCGTTCTGGAACAACCCTTCCGTCTGCGGGAGCTGACGGAACGGGTGGGCGCCCTGCTGGTGGTGGCCTTTGACCCCATCTCACTGGGGGTGCTGGAACCCCCAGGAGCCTATGGGGCCGACATCGCCGTGGGTGAAGGCCAGCCCCTGGGTCTCCCCCTGGGCTACGGTGGCCCCTACCTGGGCCTGTTCACGGCCCGGGAAAAGTACCTGCGGCAGATGCCCGGTCGCATTGCCGGCGCCACGGTGGACGCCGAGGGCAAGCGGGGCTTCGTGATGGCCCTGCAGACCCGGGAACAACACATCCGGCGGGAGAAGGCCACCTCCAACATCTGCACCAATCAGATGCTCTGTGCCCTGGCCGCCCTGGTGTACCTCTCGCTGATGGGCAAGGAGGGTCTCCAGCAGGTGGCCTATCAGGCCACCCAGAAGGCCCACTACTTCGCTCAAAAACTCACGGACCTCCCCGGCGTTCGCCTGGCCTACGAGGGTCCCTTCTTCCGGGAGTTCGTGCTGGAGTTCCGCCACCTCCCGGCCTCCAGGGTCCGGGACGCTCTGCTGGCACACGGCGTGGTCTTCGGACATCCTGTGGACGAACACCGGCTCCTCGTGGCCGTCACCGAGAAACGCACCCGGGAGGAGATGGACTTCGTGGTGGACCGGCTCCGGGAGGTGGTGGCTCCGTGAACCTGCCGGTAGAAGACCTCTGGGTGGCGCGGAAGGTCGCGAAGATCACCCTTCGCGACGCCCGCGATAAACCCGGGGTCGCTGCCGACCTCTTCAGCCTGCTCTCGGACCTGGGCATCAACGCCGAGTTCATCCTGCAGGGACCGGCCCGCCGGGGCCGCGCCGACCTGGCCTTCCTGGTCCTGGAGTCCGAACTGCCCAAGGTCATGGACTACTACGACCAGCTGGTGGAGGCCGTGGACGCCCGGGACCTGCAGGTGGACCGCAAGGTGGCCCTGCTGGTCTTCTACGGAAGCCGGGAGATGCACCGCACGCCCGGCGTCGCCGCTACGGTGTTCAATGTGCTGGCCTCGGCCGGCGTGAACATTGACATGATCTCCACCAGCCTGGACTCCCTGGCCATCGTCATCCGCGAGGACCGCGTGGACGATGCCCTGGAGGCCCTCCAGGAATACCTGGACATTGAGTACCACGAAGGCTATTACGAGGAGTAGGTCCCATGGACATCTACGCTGCCATCCTGGCCGGAGGCCGCTCCAAACGCATGAACTCCTCGGTGTCCAAGGTGCTCCATCCCCTTCTGGGGAAGCCGCTCGTGTTCTTTCCCCTGAATGTGGCCTGCAGCCTGAAACCCGCAGGGATCTTCGTGATCGTGAGCCCGGACACCCACCAGGAGGTGGAAGCCCGCGTCCGCCAGATGTTCCCCCGGGAACCCATTGAGTTCGTGGTCCAGCCCGAACCCCGTGGCACCGGCGACGCCGTCATGCAACTGGCTCCCTACTTCCAGGATCAGGATGTGGACCTCCTGGTGATGCCCGGCGACGCCCCCCTGCTCCGCGAGGACACCGCCAAACTCATGTACCGGTTCCATAAGGAGAACGACGCCCGGATCACCATCCTGACGGCCGAGGTGCCCGACCCCACGGGCTACGGCCGCATCGTCCGGTCCCACGGCGATCGGGTGCTCATGATCGTGGAGGAAAAGGACGCCTTCCCCGAGGAAAAGGAGATCCGGGAGATCAACTCGGGCATCTATCTGTTCCGTACCCGGGACCTCTTCACCTTCCTGCGCGAGATCAAACCCCAGAACGCCCAGGGCGAATACTACCTGACGGATGTGATTGAGATCATGCAGCGGAAACGCGGCGGCGTGCTGGCCTTCAAGATCTCCGACTGGAAGGAAACCCTGGGGGTCAACACCCGACACCAGTTGATCCAGGCCCAGCGGATCCTGAAACAACGCCTGGTGGACCACTGGATCCGGGAGGGCGTGTCCTTCATTGACCCGGACCTGGTCTACCTGGAGTACGATGTGGTACTGGAAA
>CAZXAO010000073.1:0-7787 GCA_964638465.1 uncultured bacterium
CCGGATGCCCCGTCGTGGATGACGATCCCACTGCGCTGACCAGCGGCTACTTCGGCGTGTACGCCTATGTCTTTAACGGTACCGCAGAGACCCGGGTGGACGGCATCGTGGTGCGCGAGGAACCCTATGGGGTGGCCGAGACCGGCGAGCATGGATCCCCGGTGAACCTTCGGGCACACCCCTCCGTGTTCCGGCAGGCGACCCGGCTCTATGTGCAGGGGGCCCAGGACCCCGTGCTCACCGTGTACGATGCCCTGGGCCGGAAGGTGCAGGTGCTTCGCCTGCACCCCGTCGGAAGCCAGGGATACGAGGCCTGGTGGACACCCAGGGACCTGCCCGCCGGTGTGTATCGGGTGTATGCCCCCGGTACCCCGGGGATTCCGGTGATCAAGCTGGATGAGTGAAGGGATGAAGCCCGGGCGCTGGCTCCTTCTCTTGCTCTTCCTCTCGGGGCTCCAGGCGGCCGGCGGGAAGATCGCAGGCCGGGTGGTGGAGGCGGGCACCGGCGAGCCGCTACCTGCGGCCAGTGTCTACATCCCCGAACTCCGCCGCGGGACGGCCACGGACGCCGATGGCTTCTACTATCTGCTGAACCTCCCCCCGGGGATCTACACTGTACGGGCGGAGTATCTTGGACATCGTCCGGTGGAAAAACGCAGGGTTCGCGTGGAGCGGAATCGGACCACCTTCCTGGACTTCGCCCTGCCGGTCCAGGAGATCGCCACCGAACCCGTGGTGGTGACCGCGACTCCCCCGCCGGTTCAACCGGACCTCACCTGGAAGGAAGTGACCGTTCACCAGAAGCAGCTGGAGGCGTTGCCCGTGCAGGACGCCCAGGAGGTGCTGCTTCAGCAGGGTGGGGTCACCGAGGGGCCGGGAGGTGAGCTCCATATCCGTGGGGGACGTGCCGGCGAGGTGCTCTATGTGCTGGACGGGATGCCCGTTCGGAACCCCCTGACCGGGGAGTTCCACGGGATCCTGGACCGCACGGTGCTGGCTGACCTGTCGCTGCAGGTGGGGACCTTTTCCGCGGAGTACGGCAATGCCCTCTCGGGCGTGGTGGAGGTGAGCACCGCCGAACCCCGGGACCGCACGGCCTACCTCCTGGAGTACGAGAGCGCAACCCTGGTCCCCTCACCCTATCGCCGGCCGGATATGCTGGGACCGGGGTTTGATGCCCATCGGGATTCCCTGGGGCGATCTTTGTTCCACACCCAGCACCTGAAGGACTGGCGGGATGTGCCCTTCCTGGGGACCCTCCGGGCCCGCTGGGAGGGGCCAATCCGGGCCCGGAGTCTTTACGGAATGCTGGCCTTCGTCTATGGGAATCGGGAGAGCTACCTGCCCTTTGGCTACCGGATGCAACGGGCGGGCACCGGCCGACTCTTTTACCGCCAGGGAGGGTACCGGGTTTCGGCCACCGTGGAACGGGGGTGGACCGAATCCCAGGACTACAGCCACGCCTGGAAGTACCGGTGGGACCACTATCCGGTGCGGAGGGTGCACTTTGACCTGGCCTCTCTGCGGTTCACCCATCTGGTCTCCCCCCGTTTCTTCTACTCCCTGGTGCTGGGCACCTACGCAGAGGTAGAGACCACTGCGGTGCCGGGCAAGGCGCCCGAGGCCTACGAAGACCCGGTGCTGGATGCCTGCACCGAGTTCTTTGTGGACGGCGACGAGCCCACCTATCGGCGTTCCCGGAGCCGAACCTACACGGCGCGGGGCGACCTGACCTACCAGTACGGGCATCACGAGTGGAAACTCGGGGGCGAGGTGCAACTCCATCGCCTGTTTCTGGAGAGCTACGAACGGCTTTTCGTGGTGGCCGGGTTCTCCGGTCCGCGGGTGCACCAGCGATTTGAGCGGCGACCCCGGGAGGCGGCCCTGTATCTCCGCGACAAGATTGAGTATCCCAACCTGGTCCTGAACCTGGGGGTACGGCTGGACTATGCCGACCCCCGGGCCCGCATGTGGCAGGATCCTGAGGATCCCCACTCCCCCCTGGTGTGGGCACCGGCGCGGTTCCAGGTCTCGCCGCGTCTGGGCTTTGCCTATCCCCTGTCGGAGGACGCCGTGTTGCACTTCGCCTACGGCCACTTTTTCCAGCGCCCTCCCTATGAGGCGGCATACAAGAACCCCCAGTTTCTCAACCCCGATCGCCTGCCCCCGCAACTGGGGATCCTGGGCAATCCCGCTTTGAAACCCCAGAAGACCGTGGCCTACGAACTTGGCCTGGCCCTGGGCCTGGCACCGGAGTACACCCTGGACCTGACCCTGTACGCCCGGGACATCTGGGACCTCCTGTCCACCCACCTGTACCGGGCCTTCCCCTACGAGTACACCCTCTATGTGAACGCCGATTTTGCCACGGTGCGGGGTGTGGACCTCACCCTGCGGCGACGATTCCACCGGGGCCTGGGATTCCAGGTGTCCTATACCCTCCAGGTGGCCCGGGGAAACCGGTCGTTCCCACTTCAGGGGTTTTACGATGCCTACACGGGCCAGCCCGAAGCCATCCGGGAGTACTACCTGGACTTTGATCGTCGCCATGTCCTGAGCGTGGTGCTGGATGCCCGGGGGCCGCTGGGCCTCCGGATGGGGGCCCGGTTCCGCTATGCCACCGGACTCCCCTATACGCCCTATGCTCCGCCCGGTGTCGTAGTGGAGGAGAACTCGGCCCGGATGCCGGCCACCCTGAGCCTGGATTTCCGGCTTTCCCGGGCCGTGCACCTGCGGGGACAGAGGCTGGAAGCCTATCTGGAGCTCCGGAACGCCACGAACCACCGAAATGTCCGGTTCGTGTATCCGCGCACCGGGGACCCCTGGGATCCGGGCCAGTATGGAGGTGTGGGGGTCTGTACCGAGGACTACGCCAAGAACCCGGCCCATCTGGGCCCACCACGGACCCTCTCCCTGGGCCTCCGGCTGGCCCGCTGATGAGTAGAAGGACCAGGCCGGTCCTTGCACCTTATCAGAAAATCTGATATAATTGGACTGCGACACTCTACAAAACCCCAACAGGAGGGTTGGTTATGATCCTGAACGAGCAGGAAATCCAGCAGGTGAACATTGATGGCCTGGCTTTGCGCGTGTTCCTGAAGGCCCTGGACCTCATCGGTGGGCCCCGGGCCCTGTTTGAATACCGCAACCTGACCTGGGTACCCAGCCTGATTGAAGCCGCCTACGCGGTGGTGCTCGCCAACGAACTCCTGAAAACCGAGGACGAGATCGCAGAGTTCATCGGCATCACCCGCCAGACCGTCCGCAACATGCTGCGGGCCGATGTGGACCTGGTCAAGCAGAAGCTCCGGCAGGAACTGGCGGACAAGACCATCAAGGCCCATACGGCCGGCGGCCTGGCCAAGTGGGCCTACGAGGAGATCAAACGGGGGAACGAGCAGATCCCCTTCCTGGCCGAACTCCTGGAGGAAGCCTCCGAAGCCCTGGGGGTGGAATGGCCCATCAAGGTGCTCCAGCGAATCCGCGGCCTGAGGTTCCCCACGAACCGGCTCATGCTCCAGGAGCGCCTGCGGGGCCTGAAGATCTACGGTGTTCCTGTGGAAGCGCTGATCCAGGGACTGGACGAGCCCGTCCCGAACCCGGCTGCACTGCTCAAGGGATTCCGGCTGCAACTGGAGGCACGGGGCGTGCTCCGCCCCAGAGAACCTAAGGCCCAGGGAGGTGAAGCATGAGCACCCGAAAGCAGCGCAACCTGACCGAAGGGAGCCAGCGTCTTCTCCAGCGGGCTCAAAGAATTGCCCAGGACCGACAGGAGTCGGTGGTGGACACCGACCACCTGCTCCTCGCCCTCTTTGAACTCAAGGAACGAAACCCCTTCCGCCGGTGGCTGGAAAAGCGGGGGATCGCCCCCGAGGCCGTGGAGGAGCAACTGCGGAAGGCGCTGAATGACTTTTACGCACAACTGGACCAGTCGGTGGACTCCTACCGACAGGCCATCCAGGAGCGTCGGGAAACCTGGCAGGGGCTCTTCAGTGGCCGGGTGATTGAGGCATCTCTGGAGGCCCTGTTTACCCACCTGGAACAGTTCTTTGAGCGATACGCCCGCGGCGAACGCGAGCGGGACATGGCCCAGATCCGCGTGCGCCGGTGGGTGCGCCGGAGCCGGCCCCGCTCCCTCCTTGAGGAGTTCTTCGGCGGCGAGTTCGGCTCCTTCCTGGAGGAGTTCTTCCAACCGGCCACACCCCGGGGGGACTGGGTGCTCCGGGAGGAGATGATTGAGATCCCCCGGAGCCTGGTGAATCGCCTGCGGGACCTGGCCTCCCGGGAACACCTGAACGAAGAAGCAACCCACCGGCTGATCTACGAGATCGCCGACCTGGAGGACAAACTCCGGCAGGCTCTGACCCATCTCTACGATTCCGGCATTGATCCTGTGCGGGTGATCCGCCGTCTGGCTCTGGACCTCCTGCGCCGCAGCCAGGAACCCCGGTACTCCGTATTCCTGGAGAAGGTGCTGGACAAGGCGGCCGGCAAGGCCACAGACGGCATCACCATCACCCACCTCGTAGAGGCCCTGCACGAATCGCCGAACACCATCGGGGGCCACTACTTGACGCAGATTCTCAGTGCCCTGGAACGGGCAGGAGGTGCCGCCATGCCCAGAAAGGATCGGATGGTTTCCGAAATGGCCGAGGAGGAAAAGTCGGCCCTGGAACGGTTTACGATTGACCTCACCCAGATGGCCCGGGAGGGCAAACTGGACCCGGTGATCGGCCGGGAACGGGAGATCGCCCAGGTGGTGGAGATCCTGACCCGACGCCAGAAGAACAATCCAGTACTGGTGGGCGATGCGGGTGTGGGCAAAACCGCCATCGTGGAAGGCCTGGCCCAAAGGATTGCCGAGGGAACCGTGCCCGACACCCTGAAGGACAAACGCATTCTGCAACTGGACATGGGAGCCCTGGTGGCCGGGACCCGGTACCGGGGCGACTTTGAGGAACGCCTGAAGAGCATCCTGGAAGAGGTCAAACGCGACGGCCACATCATCCTCTTCATTGACGAGATCCACAATGTGGTGGGGGCCGGCCGGGCCGAGGGGGCCATGGATGCCGCCAACCTGCTGAAGCCAGCCCTGGCCCGGGGCGAGTTCCAGGTGATCGGCGCCACCACACCGGACGAGTACCGCAAGTACATTGAGAAGGACTCCGCTCTGGAACGCCGGTTCCAGCCCGTGTGGGTGGAAGAACCCAGTCCCGAGGTGACCCTGGAGATCCTGCGGGGGCTCCGACCCAAGTACGAGAAACACCACGGCGTGCGCATCTCCGATGGGGCCCTGGAGGCCGCCGTGTACCTGACCCACCGCTATGTGCAGGATCGCCACCTGCCGGACAAGGCCATTGACGCCCTGGATCAGGCGGCGGCCCGCAAGAAACTCAAAGCCTCCATGCCGCCCCTGGAGGTGGTGGCCCTCCAGCAGAAGATCCGACGCCTGGAGGAGGAACTGCGTCAACGCCAGGAGGAGGGCCGGGAGGAGGAGGTAAAGAAACTCCAGAGGGAACTGGAGGACCTCCAGAAGGAACTGAAGAGGTATGGGGATGAGAAGCGGGTGTCCTCCGTCCCGGACCTGAGGACCCTGAAGGCAGAAGCCGAGGACCTGGAGAAACGCCTCCAGGAGGCCGAGGAGAAGGGGGATCTGGAGGAGTTTGAGCGGCTGTCCGACCGGCTCAAAGAGGTCAAGAAGCAGATCATCCAGGCCCAGAAGCAGCAGGGGGAGAAAAGGGCGAAGGAGCCACAAGAGATCGTGGTCACGGCGGACGATGTGGCCGAGGTGGTGTCCGAATGGACGGGGATCCCGGTGGCCAAGATGCTCCAGGAGGAGCGCGAGCGTCTCCTGAAGATGGAGGAGTACCTGCATCGCCGGGTGGTGGGCCAGGATGAGGCGGTGCGGGCCGTCAGTGAGGCGATCCGACGGGCCCGGGCCGGCATCTCCGATCCCCGGCGTCCCCTGGGGTCCTTCCTGTTCCTCGGACCCACCGGGGTGGGTAAGACCGAACTGGCCAAGACCCTGGCGGAGTTTCTCTTCGGCGACGAAGACGCCCTGATCCGGCTGGATATGTCCGAGTTCAAGGAGGAGCACTCGGTGGCGAAGCTCATCGGTGCACCGCCCGGGTATGTGGGCTACGAGGAGGGCGGCAAGCTTACCGAGGCCGTGCGTCGGAAACCCTACTCCGTGATCCTGCTGGACGAGATTGAGAAGGCGCATCCCCGGGTGTTTGACCTCTTCCTGCAGGTCCTGGACGACGGCCGGCTCACGGACTCCCAGGGGCGTACCGTGTCCTTCCGGAACACGGTGATCATCATGACCTCCAACCTGGGGAGCCAGTACCTCACCAACCTGATGAATGTGTACAACCCCCGCTTTGAGGCCCTGCACCAGCGGTTCCAGGAGCTGGAGGTGAAGTACAGCCGGGGCGAGGTCTCCAGGGAGGCGTACGAGCAGCAGCGGAAAGCCCTGGAGGAGGAACTCCACCACCTGGAGGAGGAGTTTGACCGGGCCTTTGAGGAAACCAGGCAGAAGGTGCTGGAGGTGGTCAAGGCCAGTTTCCGGCCTGAGTTCCTGAACCGCATTGACGAGATCGTGGTGTTCCACCCGCTGAAGTGGTACCAGATCCTGGATATCGTGGACATCCTCATCAACTATCTGAATCGGCGGTTGAGGGACCAGAATCTGGTGCTGGAGCTCACGCCCCGTGCCAAGGAGTGGCTGGTGCGGAAGGGGTTTGATCCCCTGATGGGGGCCCGGCCCCTGAAGCGGGTGATTCAACGGGAGATTGAGAACCGGCTCTCGGAGATGATCCTCAAGGGGGAGGTGCAGCCCGGGGATCGGGTGGTGGTGGATGTGGAGGATGGCAACCTGGTGTTGAAGCCGGTGCGAGAGGGTCGGAGCAAGCGGAGCCGGAAAAAGAAGGGGAGCAAAAGCAAATGATGGGTTTGCTGCTCTTGGGTTTGGTTGCGGCGGGCGGGGCGGGCTTGCCGGCCGGCAAGCCCGCCCCGCCCAAACCCGTGTACCCCCTGACCTTTGCGTCCTTTGAGGTCCAGTATCGGGTCAGCGGGATCCAACGGGGCACCGAAGCCCTGGCCGTGCTGGACCACGGTCGGGTGTTGCTGGTCCATGTCCACGATACCCTTCCCGACGGGACCGTCACGGACTCCCTTCGGGTGGTCCTGCCGGAAGGGGGCGTTCAGGTCATCAACGGCGATACCCTGCCTCTAACCATCGGCTGGGCCTTTGTGGAACGCTTCATCCGGTTCAAACTGTGGCGATCGTTGGCCACCGGCACCCCGCCTGCCGAGGGGGCCCGTTTTGAGCCCATCGGCCACGAGACCCTGCTGGGAAAACGGTGTACCACCTACGACACCTACTACCTGCGGCGGCCCACCCAGATCTCCGCGTACCGGGGGATTCCCCTGCTCTATGTGTGGATGGACAGTACGGCCACCGGGTCGGTGGTGAACGAGAAGCGGGCGGTTTACCTGGGCATTGAACAGCCGATCCAGGACCCTGTGCTCAGGGCGGCCCTGGGTCTCGTGCCCGAAGCTTCAACGGACCAGCGATAGGGTCAGCCGGATCCCCACCGCCACCAGCACCGAGTAGGTGAAGTTGATCAGGGTGCCGGCCAGGAAGTAAAGGGAGTTCCGGCGCATATCCTCCCTTCGGACTATGGTTTTGGCAGCAAAGATCAGGCCCAGGGCGGTGTAAGCGTTCAGCAACACGAAGGCCACCACCAGGAGGTTCTCACACTTTCCCACCAGCATGCCCACATCCC
>CAZXAO010000074.1:0-7715 GCA_964638465.1 uncultured bacterium
GGGCCAGGTGTCGGGCGGCGGCCAGCAGGAAGTGGCCCGAACCCGTGGCCGGGTCCAGCACCTTGATGGACAGGATGGCCCGTTCCAGGGCCTTTCGTCGTTCTGCTGCGGTGGCGGCCGCGGGCAGTTCGGCCAGGGCCTCCTGTTTGCGGGCCTCCATCACCGGGTCCAGGGCGCTTTTCACCAGTTCCTGTACCAGTTCGTGGGGCGTGTAGTAGGAACCCGTGGACCTCCGTTCCGTGCCCTGGGCAAAGGAGAAGACCCTTCGGCCGTTCTGGACCTGGATTTGGGGCTGAAGATCCAGGAGGCTTTCGTAGATAGAGCCCAGTTCCTCCACATCCAGGTACGCGTAGTTGACCCGGCGCCGGGTGTGGACGTCCTCGTCGTCGTAGTAAAAGAGATTCTGGAGGGCATGTAAAAGGTCCCGGTTGCTGAGGGTCCAGTCGTCCAGGTCCAGGGGTCGGAACAGTTCCCCGTCCAGCACCGAGAGATCCAGGTAGTGGGCCAGGGATTGCTCCTGGGCCTGCCCGGTGCCCAGAAGGTACCAGAGCACCCGCAGGGAGTGCCAGAGGTCCGGGTGGTCCGTGTAGGCGTGGGGAGCGTCCACCAGTTTCCGAAATCGGGAGATGCTGTAGTGGTCCCGGTAGAGGTCGTTCCCGCCCAGGAGTCCCCGTTCCTCGGCCACCATCAGGAAGAGGAAGCGGTACACCAGGCGGAGGAGCATCTGGTACAGGTGATGGGGATCCACTTCTTTCTCGGGTGGCAGGTGGCGAAGGAAGCCGTTGGCCAGGATCTTCAGGGCCTGTTCCACGCCTTTCCGCAGGCGGTCGCGGGCGCGGGCGCCCTGGGCCTGGGCCTCCTGAAAGTACTGTTCCAGGAGGCTTTCGTGGGCATCGTGGAGCCCCTCCGGGAACCGGGTCCGGTGGATCAGTCGGTACAGGAGCACGAAATCGGCGAACCGGTGATCCTCAAAGATGGCCTCCAGGTCAAACTCCAGGTAGGCCTGTTTCCGGAGGTGGGCTGACTTCCGGAGGAGTCGGAGCACCCGGCCGTTGGTGACGATCCCCCAGAGGTGTTCGGTGCGATTGAGGAACTCCTGGAGCAGGGCGTGGGGGGTGAGGCGGGGGCGGCCCGAGGGCGGGCGCTGGTTCAGGCTCTGTCGGGCCCCCACGATGTGGACCGGTGGGGCGTCGTGGCGGGAACCGCTCCGGTGGGAGATGGCAAAGGTGAGGCCGTCCACCACATAGGCCTGGGTATTGTAGGTCAGATTCTCGTGGCCCAGCAGGGCGAGGAAGGGGATTATCCAGGCGGATCGGGTGAGGGTGGTGGCGGGCTCGTTCTCCGGGAGCCGATCCAGGCGTCGCCGGAAGGCCTGGTACAGGACCTGGGCCTCGTGGAAGGTGCGGGCGATTTCGTCCAGGAGAGAGGTCCCCGAGGAAAGACCAAAGTCCCCGGGTTTCTGTCCCTTCAGGGTGGTGTCACCGGTCTGCAATTGCTCCAGGAAATCCGGCCCGAAGAGGCCTCCTTCCATTCGCACGGCTCGCAGGGTCGTCCGAGAAGCCATGGGTTAACCCTCCACCAGGGGTTGAATCACCAGCAGGCCGAGGACATCCGGGGGCCAGTAGGGGCGGACCTGAAGCCCCTGGAGGCGCATTCTGGAGGCCTGTCGGACCCGTCGGAAGCGGGTTTCCAGAGCCCGGGCTCGTTCCTGAAGGGCGCTCCACAGGGGATTTGTGTCCCCGGGTTCCGCCGCCTGGATCCAGGGGGTCAGGATGTCCAACATCTCCCTGGCCAGCTCTCGTTTCTCGGCGGTGGAGAGGTTCCCGGAGGGTCGGAGATCTGCGAGCAGGTGCAGGGCGTGATCCGCAGGGAGCCAGGTCTCTCCGAAGCCCTCCCAGCCCAGGGTCAGGACTTCTTCGGCGAGGTAGGCGGATGTGTCCGGCTCCTGGACCCGGTACCGGGCGCGCAGAAGGAGCAGGGTGGTCAGGCGGGACACCTGGTGGCTCTTCAGGACCCCGATGCGGTACGCCAGGGGCTCTGCAGCCGCACCCTCCAGGGCCTGTTCCAGGAGGGCCCGGGCCAGGGTCGTCACAAAGGGGTGGTTTCGGGTGAGGACCTCGGCCGTGGGGAGGTCCGGGGCATGGAAAGTCCATTGCCACTCCAGGGGGTCCTTGCCCTGGGGCAGCACTTCCTGGACGGCCCGGGGGAAGCGTTGGCGCACTTCCCGGGTCAGTATCACACGGAAAACCCCCCGGGTGGGTTGGTCGTAGGGGATCCCCAGGCGTTGGAGGGCGGAGAGCACGAAGTTTTGGACGGCTTCCGGAGATCCCAGAACCCGGTCGGTGGCCTGGAGTTCCTGTGCCACCTCCTGGGGTTTCAGGGCGCGTTGAGCGAAGCGGGTGCGGCTCTCCTTTTCCCGGCGGGCCAGCTGGTCCCACCGGCGGTGGATCTGGAGGATGGTGGGATCTTCAAAGAGCTGGGGACCCTGCCGGAGGGAGAAGAGGTAGCGCACCAGGGCTTCAACGATCTTTTCGTCGTCCTCCGGCACCGGCACATAGGTGCCGAGGGTGCGGCGAATCTCGTCCGCCTTGCGCAACAACACCCGGATGACCGCGCCGTCCACCGGGTTGTCTTCCCCATAGAGCATCACGGCCTGAACTTTGGGCGAGGGCTGGCCGTAGCGGTCCACGCGCCCTTCCCGTTGTTCCAGGCGATTGGGGTTCCAGGGGAGATCGTAGTGGATCACGGCGTTGAACCCCTCCTGGAGGTTGATGCCTTCGGCCAGGCAGTCGGTGGACACCAGGACCCTGGGGCCCGGGTGTTGCATCAGGGATTCCACCTTCAGGCGTCGTTCCTCCTCGCTCAGGCGACCGGTGACGGCGGTCACCTGGAGATCCGGAACCCTCTCCTGGAGGGCTTCTTTTACCTTTTCCGCCACATACTCTGCGGTGTCCACATAGAAGCACCAGACCACGGGATGAAACCCCTCGGAGAGCAAACGATGGACCAGGGAGATCAGGGTCTGGAGTTTGTGATCCTCTTGATCCGAGAGGCGGGCTGCGTGTTGCTCCAGTTCCCGGAGTTTCCGTCTTTCCGAGGGGGACAGGGTGGTTTCTGCGCGTTCCTGAAGGGCCGTGGGGGCCTCGTCGGGGGGCGTCTCTTCGGTGGGTTCATAGGCGTAGGGACCGTAATCTTCTTCGTCGCCCTCTTCAAGAGCGGCCGTCGGGGTTGCCTGCCGCCGTCGCTGCAGGGCCGCCCGGGCCGCCCACGGGCTGGACATCACGCATCGCAGGAGAGAAAGGGCACTCCAGTAGCGCAGCCTCCTGCGGTAGCCGACAAGCGACTCCCCGCTCTGCAGGATCCTCCGGCCAAAGGCCAGGGTTTCCTGGAAAAGGCGTTCGTACGCCGGACTGAGCCGATAGGTCTGGTCCTCGGATACCCGCTCGGGAAACAGGTGTTCTGTGGGTTCCCATTGTTTGAGGATGTCCTTTCGCGTTCGTTGAACGAAGTGTTTCGCCAGGTCTTTTCGTTGCTCCTCCCCCAGGGCACTCAGGGACCATGCTTCAAATTCGGGCTTCAGAAGGCCCAGGAGTTTCTGGAAGGATTCCTCAATGCCACTGTGGGGGGTGGCGGTCAGGAGGAGCAGGTGCCGACGGGGGTCCCGGGCCAGGGCCCGCACCAGTTGATACCGCAGGTGGCGTCTCTGCCCCCGTCCGGGCACGGCACCGTGGGCCTCATCCACGATGACGAGGTCGGGGGGATACTGGAGGAACAGATGACGGTTGCGGTCCAGTTTGACGAAGTCCAGGCTGATCACCTGGACCGGAAACCACTCGTACACGCTCTTCCCCTGGGGGATCATCCGTTCCAGCCTTCCAATGGTTCCGGAGCTGATGATCACGGGATCAAAGAAGAACTTTTCCCGGAGTTCCTGGGCCCACTGTTCCAGGAGGTACGGAGGGCAGAGCACGGTGATCCGTTGAATTTTCCTCCGGTCCCAGAGTTCGCGAGCGATCAGGCCGGCCTCAATGGTCTTGCCCACGCCCACATCGTCGGCGATGAGCAGGCGGACCGGGGTGCCCATCCGCAGAGCCATCATCAGGGGCACCAGCTGGTAGGGCCTGGGGCGGAAACCGATGCGCCCCAGGGAACGGAAGGGGGCCGCGCCTTCCCGGAGCAGCAGACGGGCGGCATTCCAGAGGAGCTGAACACCTGCGGCATCTCCAATCTTTTCGGGATCAGGCAGAGGAAAGTGGGCAGGCTGGATCTGCTCTTCGGAAATAACGGAGCCCACCCGCTGGCTCAGGGACAGGTGCACGGCGATGCGGTCTTCGGAGGTGCCGGTCAAAGGACGCAGGTAGAGGATTTTGTGGTGGTTCTGATACGCTTCCCCCAGGATCACCCACTCCCGTGCACGGAAACGCACCACGGAACCTACGGCGAACAACGAATCCCGGGACATATGCGGGAATTCTACAGGCCTTGATTTCTCAAGTAAACCCGCAGCATGAGCAGGCCCGAAGAAGGGATCCGCCCCTGCGCCCGGGAAACACCAGGATCGGGAAGGAGCCCGGGGGTCCGGTTTCCCAGCGAAGGGCTCCGGAAAGGAGGCCGGTCCTGGTACATTCTTGTGCACGGGGATGATCGGTGTCCGGTCCCTGAGAGTAAAGGGCATCGCTTGACTTTTCGGGAACGGGCGGACACAATCCCCGGTGTTGCTCCGATCCAATGTGTCAACAGTGTGGAAAACCGGGAGGTTCCGTATGCCCCTCTGGAAACAGACCCATCGCTTCTCCAAAAGCACAGGAGGACCCCCCCGGCGGGGTGAAGGCCGGGTCCCTCTGATCCTTCGGTCCTGTGCCCTCCGCCTGATGGGGATCTTTTCGCTCCTCCTGATCGTCCTCTCCGGTTGTGGGCGGCCGGGGAAGGGGCTTCAGGTCCGGTGGCACCCGCAGGTGCCCCAACCCGGGGAGACCCTGCGGGTCCAGTGGAACCAGCCCGTGGACGGCTACCTGTGGGTGAACGAGTACACAGGCTCCACCCCCTTCCTGCATACGGTCCGGATCCTGCCCCTCCACCAGGCCCGGGAGGCCCGGGTCGCTACCTCGGATTCCGCCTTCCTCGTGCTCCTGGCCCTGGAGGACACGGTCCACGACCGGTTCCTTACGGGCCCTGCCCTCGCCGTCCGCTTCTCTGACCCCCGTTCCCAACCCCTGGCCGACGAGGTGCTGGCCCGCCTGTACTTCCCCCGCCAGACGGACACCCTGCAGGCCTGGCTCGGACGCCGTCCCGGGCCCGGACTCCGACGCCTCCTCTGGAGCGCCCGGGCCTCCGAAGACACCGCAGCCCACCTCTGGCTCCGGGACTCCCTGGCCCGGTCCTTTCCCCTGGATGCCGCCGATCCCGCCCTCCTGTACGCCGGCTGGTTCCTGGCCTTCCACGACCTGCAGGATACCGCCCTGGCCCGGACCTATCTCCACCACCTCCGGCAGCGGGCCCCCGGCTCCCTGTATACCTGGTACGCCCGGTTCCGCCAGTGGGCCCTGGCCCCCTCGGGCCAGGTGATCCGGGACCCCGCCCGGGCGGACTCCCTGTGGCACGCCTACCAGGGGGATCCCCGACTCCGCCAGGTGATCCTGGGGGACGAACTGCTCCGGTGGTTCCTCACCTATCACTTCGTACCCCTGGAGCGTCACCCGGACTTTCCCCGCTATGTGCAGGAACGGCTCCAGGCCGGCGACCTCAACGGCAACGACCTGGTGGTGATGGAATATGTGGCCCGGGGGTGGCTCACGGATCAACCGGATACGGCCCTGGAGACCTTCGTGGTGCAGGCCGAAGAGCAGTGGCTCCAGCACCCCGAGGTGGTGCGCCGGGGCTTTGGCCTTGTGGCCTGGGACCGGCTGGAATCCTTCCCCCGGCTCCTGCACCGCTGGCAGGAGGAGCACCTCAAGAAGAAGGCCCGGTGGGCCCTGGAACGCCAGAACCCCACGGAGGCGTTCCGCCTGCTGGATCCCTGGATCCGGCGCCAGGGGAGCCTGTTTGATCTCTGGGCCGAAGACCTCCGGCTCTACGGCCGGGCAGCGGTGGCCACCGGGCACTGGCCGGAGGCCGAGGAGGCCCTGGCGGTGCTCCGGTTCTTCCACGCCGACACCTCGGCCGACTCCCTGCTCCGGCTCGTCTGGCCCCACCGCACCGATACCCTGGACTTTGAGGCCTACCTGGCCCGGCTGGAACGCCAGGTGAACCAGCAGTTTCCCCCGGCTCCGAACTTCTCCGCCCGCACCCTGGAGGGCGACACCCTGCGGCTCCAGGACCTCCGCGGACGGGTGGTGGTCCTCAACTTCTGGGCCACGTGGTGTGGCCCCTGCCGCCAGGAGATCCCGGAACTCAACCGGCTGGTGGACCAGTTCCAGCGGGTTCCCCGGGTGGTGTTCCTGGCCATCACCGACGAGGACTCGGCCACCGTGGCCCGTTTCCTCCGGGATCATCCCTTCGCCTACCGGCACCTGGTGCAGGGTCGGTCGGTACGCGAGCGGTTCCGGGCCAACGCCTTTCCCACCCACTTCATCGTGTCGCCCGAAGGGCGCATCGTGTTCAAGCAGGTGGGCTACATGTCGGGCACGGCCGAGCGGCTCCACGCCCGCATCCTGGCCCTCCTCCGGTAGTTCGGCGTCGCTGTACAATTGAGCGTTCAAGGAGGCACGGCGTGACACCGCATCCCATGGGTCGCAAACTCCGGATCGGGCTCCTGCAGATGGAGACCCGGCTGGGGGACATCGCGGGCAACCGGGAACGGATCCAGCGGTTCCTGAAGGAGGCCCGGGACCAGGGGGTGGACCTGGCCATCACGCCGGAACTCGCCACCCTGGGCTTTGGCTCCGGCGACATCTACCTGGACAAGGTGGAGGAGAACCTTACGGCCCTGGAGGAGATTCGGGCGTTTGCCTCCGATCTCGGGATCTGGGCCATCGTGGGCTTCGTGGACCGAACGCCCCTGGGGTTCTTCCACAACGCCGCCGCCCTCATCGGCGAGGGCCAGATCCAGGGCGTGTACCACAAGGTGCAACTGGTGAACTACCGCCTGTTTGACGAGAAACGCTACTTCGCCCCCGGGAACCGCCTGCCCGTGTTTTCCACGCCCTTCGGCCGCATCGGTATCCTGATCTGTGAGGATGTGTGGTTCCCGGAGCCGGCCCGGGCCCTCACCTTCCGGGGGGCCGAGATCCTCATCGTGCTCTCGGCCTCTCCCTATACCACCACCAAGGTGAAGACCTGGCAGAACTTCTTGCAGGAGCGCGTGCTGGACAACCTGCTGCCCGTGGCCTTCGTGAACCAGGCCGGCATCCAGGACGGCGTGACCTACTGGGGCGGCAGCATGGTGTTCTCGGCCCGGGGCGACCTGGTGGCCATGGCCCCCCTCCTGGAGGAACACCTCCTGGTGGTAGAGGTGGACCTGGAGGAATCCCGAACGCTGCGCCGCCGCGACCTCCGCGTGCGGGAGGTGCGCCGCGAGATCCTGGAAGAACTGCTCCGGGCCTACGACGAAATGACCCGGGAGAACGGATGATGAACGGCCGGATCCAGCCTGAACTGCCGGTTTCGGAATTGCCCACCATCACCCGAATCCTGGTGAAGTCCATCCGGACCCGGGTGGACAAGGTGGGCGCCCGCGGCGGCCTCGTGGCCCTCTCCGGGGGCATTGACTCCTCCCT
>CAZXAO010000075.1:0-7705 GCA_964638465.1 uncultured bacterium
GCAGGGGGAGGAGTGGACCGTTCGGGCCCTTCTGCCCGTGCACCTCTACGGCCAGGCGGCTGACCTGGATCCCCTGTGGGATCTGGCACGAGCCTACGACCTTGCGGTGATTGAGGATGCCGCCCAGGCCATCGGTGCAGAGTACCGGGGCGTGCGGGTGGGGGGCTTCGGTGACTTCGGCGCCTTCAGTTTCTTCCCGAGCAAGAACCTGGGCGGATACGGCGACGGTGGCCTGGTCACCACCCGAAACCCCGAGATGGGCGAACGGGTGCGGATGCTCCGGGTCCACGGCTCGCGCCGGAAGTACTACCACGACCTGGTGGGGCTGAACAGCCGGCTGGACGAGATCCAGGCGGCGGTGCTCCGGGTCAAGCTGCCCCATCTGGACTCCTGGAACGAGCGGCGGGCAGAGCGGGCCCAACGGTACACCCGGCTCTTGGAGGCAGCGGGGCTGGTAGAGGCGGGGCTGGTACAACCACCGGCCACAGCCCCCTATGCCACCCGCCATGTGTATCACCAGTATACGATCCGGGCGGCCCGTCGGGATGCCCTGGCCGAGCACCTGAAGGCCCACGGCGTGGGCGTGGCCATCTACTACCCGGTGCCCCTGCACCTGCAGACCTGTTTTCGGTCGCTGGGTTATCAGGAGGGGGACCTGCCCGAGAGCGAGCGTGCGGCCCGGGAGGTGCTGTCGCTTCCCATCTATCCCGAACTCACCGACGAGCAGCAGGATTATGTGGTGCAGGTGATCCGGTCCTTCTACGGCCTTTGAGCCATGCGGGTGTCCCTGCTGGTCCCGGCGTACAACGAAGAAGAGAACCTGCCCGAACTCATGGCCGAAGTGTACCGCTTCCTCCGGGAAACGGGCCTGGACTGGGAGGTGGTCCTGGTGGACGACGGCTCCACGGACCGCACCTACGAGGTGGCCCGACAACTTCAGGAGCGTTATCCCTTCCTCAAGGTGGTGCGGCATCGGCGAAACCTCGGGGTGACCGATGCCCTGCTCACGGCAGCACGCCACGCCACGGGCGAGGTGTTCGTCTTCTTCCCGGCCGACCTCCAGCACCTGCCGGAGGACGCCCACAAACTGGTCCAGAAGATGGAAGAGGGCTACGACCTGGTCACCGGGTGGAAGCAGGGCGACTACGAAAAGAAGTTCGTTTCCACCGTGTACAACTGGCTTTCCCGGCTCCTCTTTCGGGTGCCGGTGCACGACCTGAACTCTATCAAGGCCATGCGGCGGGAGATGTTCTTTGACCTGCCGTTACGGAAGGACTGGCACCGGTACATTGTGCCTCTGGCCCACGATCGGGGGTATCGCATCACCGAGGTAAAGGTGCCGCTCTACCCCCGTCGCCACGGGGAGTCCAAGTTTCGGGGGCCGAAGCGGGTGATCATCGGGTTTCTGGACCTGCTGGCCGTGAAGTTCCAGTTGACCTTTATGCGGAAGCCCATGCTGTTCTTCGGTTCCCTGGGGCTTTTTTCCTTTCTTCTGGGGTTTCTGGCCGGCGTGGTGGCCCTTTACCTGCGCTTCGCGCGGCACATGGGGTACCGGCCCATCCTTTACCTCGTGGTGCTCCTGGTGCTGGCGGGCATCATCCTCTTTGTGGCCGGTTTCCTGGGGGAACTCATCGCCGGCCTCTACGCCGAAATCCAGCGGATAGAGGGACGGGAACGGCCTCCCCGCGAGGATGGCTCCTCCACCCCGTAGCCTCCCTGAAGGGCGCCAGTTTCAGTACTCTTCGTAAGGGAAAGGTAAAACAGGCGTGGCTTCGGGTTCGGCGAAGAGTACGTTCTCCTCGTGGAAGAACACCACCCGGTCGGGGTGTTCGGCCTGGTAGACCTCCCGGAGGGCCTCAAAGAAGGGCCCCTCACGGAACAGGGGTTTCACCTTGAGTCCGCGCTGTTGCGCCTGCTGGCGGACCTCCTGGATGCGTTGCTCCGCACTACGGGTGAGTTCCCCAAAGATCACCTCCTGGATCTCGTCGGTGAGGGTTTCTCCCATAAAACCCAGATAGAGGAGCCAGGAGGCCACGGTTTCCGGCACCCGACGATCCAGCACGAAGAGCAGCACCAGTTCGTCGCCAGGCTGGAGTTCTTGCAGCACCCGGCGCACCTGGTCCTCCCGGTCCCGGGTATTGCTCAGGGCGAGGAGCACTTTCATCGGGTCCCTCAGGGTTCTGCGGTGGTGTACACCCGGTGGCAGCCCCGGCGCACCAGGGCATCGGCCAGGGCGGTGACGGCCATCTTGACCCCCGGTGTGGCCACCACCTCAAAGGCGTCGTGGACCTTGACCACCACCCGCTGACCCAGGCGTTTGACCTCCAGGAAGAAACGCTGCTGGATTCCCTTCTCGCGGAGGAAGGTTTCAAAGACGGCCGAGCGTTTGTCGGGTGCCAGATACGCGCGGGGGATCCGGATATCCACGCCGCCCAGGATTTCCAGGGCCTGAAAGTGCTGGACGAACTTGGCCAGGAAGTCCTCCTCGTCGCATCGGAGCACGACATTGGGCATGGCCTTTAACCTCGTGACGATCGGGAACGCCTCTTCGGGGTTCCGGGTTTTCCAAGCCTCTAAAGCATACACGGAACGGCCGGCCTTGAGCCACTTCTGGGCGTACTTGGTGTCGGGCACATGTTCGGCGGGTCCGGCGGCCACGCGATAGAGGCCGCTCTCCCGGAAGTTCTGGGATACCCAGGCGAAGTACTCGGGGTCGTCGGTGTAGAGCACCACGCGGCCCCCCTCGCGAAGGCGGGAGGCCACCAGGCGGCAGAACTCCGGGCCAAACAGGCGGCGCTTTTCGTGGCGTTTCTTGGGCCAGGGGTCGGGGAAGTAACTGTGCACCTCAGCGATGGACTCCGGAGCAAAGAGATGCTGCAGGGCCGGCCGGGCGTCCCAATGGATCAACCGGACATTTCGGATCCGCAGGGCACGGAGGCGTTTGGAGGCCTTTTCCACACTGGTCCGGGAGAGTTCAATGCCCACGAAGCGGGTCCCGGGCCGGCGGGGCGCGGTTTCCACCAGAAAGTCCCCGTTGCCGAAGCCGATTTCCACCAGGAGGGGGCCACTCCACCCGAACACCTGGTCCCAGGGGATCGGGAAGTCCAGGACTTTCCAGTTCACCACATAAGAGAAACCGCGCATTCTGCTGTGAAGCGAAGGGTCACCCCGGCCAGGATGCCGGCCAGGAACACAGGATACGCCATCCGGCAGTAGCCTGCCACCAGAGCGAACTCCCGGAGGGGCACTGGAGACACCGCCGCCAGAAAGGAAGCCCAGCCGCCGTACCGGCGGATCCAGCGTTCCCAGCGCCCGAGGTCCCGTCCGATCCACCGTCGTCCGGCGGCGCCCAGACCGTAAGCCACGCTCAGGGCCGTGCCGTAGGCCAGGACCACGGCCACGAAGGCAGCCACCGGAAAACGACCCAGCACCCGGGTCCGGGCCATCAGGTACACATCCGGACCCACGGGCAGGTACACAAGGAGCCCGAGGAACACATACAGGAAGACCACCAGCGGGGATACGGAGCCCAGGACCGTCAGGCCGTGCTCAAAGATTGAAGTCCTCCTGCTGGAGTCCTACATTGGTTCGCACTTCCCGGTAACGCACCCGGTGCACCAGAGCGTGTTGGTCGTCGTATTCGTCGTAGCCCACGAGCAGGGAATCGGCCTGACTCACCCAGACGCGCACCCGGTCCACATCCGGGAGTTCTCCCTCTACGCCCTGCATCTCCAGGATCCAGAACCCGGCCGAGTCCTTGACCCAGGCGGTGTCGGCGGTGCTCAGCAGGTGCCGCAGTTCCCGGAGCACCTCGGGCCATCCTGAGCGATCCACGCGCCCTCCGCGCAGGGAGCGCACCCGCCGGTTCTCCGGGGACACGCTGATTTTGATGGCCCCCAGAATTCCACCCTTGGCCGCCCGCACCTTGCCCAGGTCCGGGTTGTAAGAAAGCCGGGCACCCTTGCTGTCGCCTGCGGTGATCACCATTTTGACCCAGCCGGGTCGCATGTACTGGTACGCGTAGGTGCGCTGGATCTCCTTTTTGCCGAGGCGCTCGTAGCTCTCCAGCACACAGGTGTAATCCTGGATGCTCTGGAGTTTTTGACCCAGGGCATCCAGCAGAGAATCCGGCGACAGGGAGACCAGAAGCCCTATCAGCATCCAGGCCTGCATCCTGTACCTCCTTCGTTTCGTTGGGCTACTGCCCGGAGGGGTTCCGGGTCGTATCCTGGGGGGCTTGCCGGGCCAGGTATTCGGCGATCAGAGCCCGGATCTCCTCCCGCAGGTTTTCCTCCTGGGAAGGGTTATAGCCGAAGTGGGTTTTGACGATCTCCCCTTCCGGGCTGATGACGAACACGGTGGGCAGGGCGAAGACCTTATAGCGGGCCTTCCACTTCTTGGAGGGATCCAGGAGGATCGGGAACTGCCAGTGGTGGCTTTCCTTCATGGCCCGGATCTTGGCCAGGGTCTTGGGGCTATCCAGGGAGATGGCCACCACGGTGAGGTGATCCCCGAATTCCTTCTGGAACTCGTTTAAAAGGTCCAGTTCCTCGTCGCAGTAGGTGCACCAGGTGGCCCAGAAGTCCAGGATCACGGGGCCCTTGGCGAGCAGGGAGTCCAGGGTCACGGTCTGGCCGTTGAGGTCTTTGAGGCTGAAGCGAGGTGCGGGCTTGCCCGCCCACAACACCAGGGGAAAGAGCAACACGCTGGCATACAGAAAGGTCCTCATAACCCAATTGTAAGGCCGGCTTCAGGGCGTGGAGGGGTTCAGGAGCTGGAAGAAGAGGGTCTGCTGCCGGTCCCGGTAAAGGTGCAGGAGGCTGGCCCGGCCGCCGAGGTAGAACCGCAGGACCAGGGAAAGGCCCACGGCCGCCGCATCACCGTAGTGGCCCTCCTGCGCCAGGTACGCAGCCCAGCCCAGAGACCCCACCAGGGCGGCCACGGAGGAAAGCCCCCGCACCGGCTCGCCCAGGAGCAGGAAGCCGGCACCGGGCAGGACCCAGGAGAGGCTGCGGATCCATCCCGGGGAAGGGAATGCGGGCAGGGAGATCCCCAGGTGTGCCAGGCTGTCGCGGGCTTCTCCGTAGTGACCCTGGAGGCCCCGGGCGATGGCGCGCAGGCGTTGTCCTTCCCGGGTGGTGTCCCCTTCCAGCAGGATCAGGGCCTCCGAGGCCCGTTCCTGGAGCAGGAGCAGCCGGGCCATGTGGTGCCGAACCTCGGGTTGGGGTTGGTGATAGTTCACCAGGCCCCAGTAGCGGAGGGCATCGGCCCAGCGACCCCGGGCCTCGTAGGCCCGGGCAAGGCCCTGGAGAACGGCCAGGGAGTCGCCTACGCCAAAGAACAGTTGCCGCTGGTACTCGGTGATGGCGTGGAAGGCGTCGCCCAGGTGCAGCAGGGTGTCGGCCAGGCCAGGTATGGGCCGCACAAAGCCCACCCAGAGGAGCCAGAGGGTCATCATGGCAGGTACCGCCAGAGGCCCAGGTGCACCTCGGTTTCGGCCACGCGAAAGGCGATCTGGGTCTGGTTGTACTGTCGGGCCGCCACATAGGAACCGTAGACATTGCCGGCGTAGAAAAAGGCAAAGAGGCTGCCGTAGATCGCGGTAGCCACCGGCCGATGTTCCTGCACGCTCCGGTAGGTCCGCCAGCCCGTGAAGGCGTGGACCAAAAAGGAAAAGAGGCCGTCCCAGGGATGGCCCGCATACACTTTTCCCAAGCCCGGCATCGCCGCCGAGAGGACCGCGGCCAGCCAGGGGTGCCGTCGTGGGGGTGGAGGGATCGGACCCAGATATCGTGCGGCCTTCCGGAAGTCGTGCTCCCTCAAGTAGGTCCAGCCCACCAGCGTATCCCGACCCTGCCAGGAGCGGCGGGCCTGCCCGTAGAGGCCCTGCAGGAAGTAGGCACGCCCGCGTTCAAAACGCCAGGCCGGGGCTGTGGTATCCCAGGCTTCCTCCAGGGTCTGGAGGGCCTTCAGAGGTTGGTCCAGTTTCTCCTGCAACTGGGCGATCCGGAGCACCAGGGCGTCGTGGGTCAGGGTGTCGGGGGAGGGCAGGAGGAACAGGGCTCGCCGGTACTCCAGGATGGCCCGATAGGGGTCTCCCTGCTGATCCAGGTATCGGGCGAAGGCCAGGGCCTCCTGGAAGGGTGTGCTCAGAAGCCAGAGGGTGGCAAGCCAGGGGATCATGGGTACCGTTCCACCGGATCCACGAGTTTCAGGCCGCGGCCCGGCACCTTCCGGGCTCCGTAGTACACGCCCAGGGAACGCCAGGCCCAGTAGTGGCACCGCTGGAGACGGTCCGAAGCCAGGAGGAGGCCCACCAGGGGGCCGTACCGCTGGACCGCCTGCAGGGCGAAGTGGGAACAGGAGGGCGTAAAGTTGCAGACATCCCCCTGTACCCGGGAAAGGGTGGCCTGGTAGCCCCGGATCAGGGTGGTCAGCAGTCCGGCCGGGCTGGTCCAATCCAAAGGGGTTTGGGAGGGAGCGGAAGAGGCTCTGGGGAGAAGCACCTCCGGGACATCGTAGGACCGGGGCTCCGGTGGCCGGAGAAGGCCACCGGCCAGGAGCCACAGCAGGCTCAGGGTTACGGTTCCCATCCCTTAAGGATCACCCGAACCCCCGCGGGCACCTGGAACCGCTGGACCCAGGGGGGCACCCGGCGGACGAGGCGCAGGCTGTCCAGCCGGAAGGTCTCTTCGGAGAAGCCATCGGGCAGGGCCTGCAGGGTTTTGACCAGACGCGGCAGGACCCAGCCGTGGCCCAGATCCTGGTACTCCCGGGCCACCAGGCGCATCACCACCTGATCGTGCTCGTCGCGGAATTCCAGCGAATGGAGCCGGTCGGCCACTTTGCGTACGGTCACCCGGATCTTCTCCTGGGGATGGGCCCAGTAGATCCACAGGGTGTCGCCCCTTTGTTGACGCCGGAGGAAGGTGAACCCGAGGTCCTGGAGTCGGGCGTCGTCAAAGGCCACAGCCCGGGGGCCCAGCGGCAGGAACCGGGTGTTGGACTTGACCTTGAAGGCTACGGAATCCTCGGGGTAGTAGAGCAACAGGGTGTCTCCCCGGAAGGTGAGGACCTGGTGCACGGGCCTTTGGACCTCCAGGACGAAGTGTTGGCCGGGCTGGACATAGAGCACCCCGTGGGCCTCTTCCCGCTGCAGGTTCTCCTGGAGGATCCGATGGAACACCGCGCGGACCCAGAGGGAGTCCGTTAAAGGGCTCTGGGTAAGAAGCAGGGTCAGGAGCAGGGCAGGCAAGGCCAGACGATCCCTGAAGTGTGGTGGGGCGGCTCGCCCGGGCCCGGGCGAGCCGCCCCACCACAGAAGCCCTCATGCTATCCACCCAGACTGGCCGCGATGCAGCAACCGTACCACGCCACCGAGAGCAGGGTGCCGAGTACGCACCCCGTCACTGCACCCTTCACCTGCAGGTTCTTGCCGGCGTCCTTATAGCAGTCCGTGTAGGTGGCGACATACTCGGGACTTTTGCCGATCAACCGGCTGGCGGGGGGATCCGGTTCCAGAACATAGGCTGCGCCAATGCCCAGCAGGCCGAAGAAGAACCCCGCCGCCATCCACAGGGTTTTGTTGACATCCCGTTGGGCGTCCATTTCAGCCTGGGTGCAAACCTCCTGCATGGACTGCGCCATGGCCGCCACCGGGTTCAGCAGCAGCCCTGCCGCCAGGACACCGGTGACCAACGCCAAC
>CAZXAO010000076.1:0-7664 GCA_964638465.1 uncultured bacterium
CGCTGGGGGTCACCGTAGTACCCGCAGGGGCAGGGATTCATGGCGGCCACCAGCTGGAACTTGGCCGGGAAGGAGACGGCCATGCGGGCCCTTGTGATGTGCACCACGCCGTCCTCCAGGGGTTGACGGAGCACTTCCAGCACATGGCGGGAGAACTCGGGGAACTCGTCCAGGAAGAGGACGCCGTTGTGGGCCAGGGAGATCTCTCCGGGCCGGATCACATGACCACCGCCGATGAGCCCCACATCCGAGATGGTATGATGGGGAGAGCGGAAGGGTCGGGTGGCGATGATGCCCTCGCCGGGCTTCAGGAGGCCGGCCACGGAGTACACCCGGGTGGTTTCCAGGGCCTCTTCCAGGGTCATGGTGGGGAGGATGGTGGGGAATCGGCGGGCCAGCATGGTTTTCCCCGAGCCTGGTGGGCCAATCATGAGCACATTGTGGCCGCCGGCGGCGGCCACTTCTAAGGCCCGGCGGGCGGCGGCCTGGCCCTTGACCTCGGCGAAGTCCACGGTGTCCTGGCGTCGGGCCTCAAAGTAGGCCCGGGGGTCTACCCGGAAGGGAGTCAGGGTGACCTCACCCCGCAGGAAGGCCACCGCCTCCTCCAGGGTGGCCACCGGGTACACCTCCACCTCCTGGATCACCGCTGCCTCTTCGGCGTTGTCCCGGGGGACCAGGAACCGCTGGAACTGGTGTCGCAGGGAGAGCACGATGGGCAGCACGCCCTTGACGCGGCGGACCTGACCCTCCAGGGAGAGCTCGCCCAGCACCACGGTGTTTTGCAGGAAGTCGCCCCCGGGCAGTTCACCGGCGGCCTGGAGGATGCCCAGGGCCATGGGCAGGTCGTAGGCCGAGCCCTCCTTGCGGATGTCGGCCGGGGCCAGGTTGACGGTGATCTTCTTGAGGGGCAGGGAGAAGCCGGAGTTCTTGAGGGCGGCCACCACCCGTTCCCGGGATTCCCGAACGGCGCTATCCGGGAGGCCTACGATCACGAACCCCGGCACGCCGGGCGAGAGGTCCACCTCCACTTCCACACCCACGCCCTCAATTCCCACCACCGCTCCTGCGTGGATTCGGGCAATCACCGATTCCCTCCGGTCCTACTTTTCGGATCGGTTGGGCTGTAAGCTCTCCATGAAGCCCCGGAAGAGTTCCAGGGGCAGCGGGAACACCACGGTGGTGGTTTTCTCCGAGGAGATCTCCACCATGGTTTGCAGGAAGCGTAGCTGGATGGTCAGGGGATTCTGGGCCAGGATCTCGGCGGCCTCGCGGAGTCGCTGGGCCGCCTGGTACTCGCCCTCGGCGGAGATGATCTTGGCGCGCCGCTCGCGTTCGGCCTCGGCCTGACGGGCCATGGCCCGTTGCATCTCCTGGGGCAGGTCCACATGCTTGATCTCCACGGCCGTCACCTTGATGCCCCAGGGATCTGTTTGCTTATCAATGATCTCCTGGAGTTTCTGGTTCAGTTTCTCCCGGTGGGCCAGGAGTTCGTCCAGTTCCACCTCGCCGAGCACGCTCCGCAGGGTGGTCTGAGCCAGCTGGCTGGTGGCGTACAGGTAGTCCTCCACCTCAATGACCGCCTTTTCGGGGTTGATCACCCGGAAGTACACCACGGCGTTTACCTTGATGGACACATTGTCCTTGGTGATCACATCCTGGGGTGGCACATCCATCACCAGGATCCGGAGGGAGACCTTCACCATCTTGTCAATGAAGGGCAGGAGGAGGATCAGCCCCGGTCCCTTGACGCCGATGTATCGTCCCAGCCGAAAGATCACTCCGCGTTCGTACTCGCGGAGGATCCGGATCATGGAATAAAGGACGATCAGGACCAAAAAGATCAGAACACTCAGACCGGTCGTCATGGATACAACCCCCTTTGCCAAACCTTAACCGAAGAGGGGAAGATTGTCAATATTGGACTGGTGGGACCCGGAGGGGGTCAGTACTCCTCCTCTTCCTCGTCCTCCCAGGAGGTAAAGCCCTCCTCCTCTTCAAACTCCAGTTCCAGGAGGCGGGTCTCAATCTCCAGGAGTTGTTCCCCGATGGAGCGGAAGGTGGTTTCCAGGTCTTCGGCCGAGAGTTCCCCGCTGCGGGCCCGCTCCACGGTATCCTCAATTTCCCGGCTGAGTCGCTGGATCTCGGCCTCCAGATTTTCCACGGTGACCTGTTGGTAGGGTTCCACGGTGTTCTTCATCTCGTCAATCTTGTAGAGGTACTCGGAGATCACCTCGTCCCAGGGGTCGGTGAAGTCGGTGGCATTGCTCCAGATGGCCAGGATTTCCTCATCACTCAACTCGCGCATAACGCTCCCTCCGTTCAGAGATGGTGGTCTAATATATGCCTATTCGGGCTTTCGTTGCAAGCCGGGGGGGCTTGGCGTATCCTATGCCGGGAGGCTTCAACATGATCATTGGCATTCCGAAGGAAGCGCACACCAAGGCACTGGAGGAACACCGCGTGGGCCTCTCCCCTGGAGGGGTGGCCGACCTGGTGGCCCTGGGTGCCCAGGTGGTGGTGGAACACAACGCCGGGGAAGGCGCGGGCTTTACCGATGAGGACTACCGCCGGGCCGGGGCCCAGATCGTGTACACGGCAGAGGAGGCGTACAGGCGGGCGGATGTGGTGGTAAAGGTCCAGCGGCCAAGACCCGAGGAACTGGCCTACCTCAAGGAGGGCACCACCCTGATGGGCTTTCTGCACCTGGCCGTGGCTCCCCGGGAGGTGCTCCAGGCACTTCGGGACAAGCGGATCACGGCCATCGGCTACGAGGTGATCCAGCGGTCCGACGGCGTCCTGCCCGTGCTCAAACCCATGAGCATGATCGCAGGCCGGATGGCTGCCCAGATCGCCGGCCGGCTCCTGGAAAAACCCCGGCACCACGGCCGTGGCGTGCTCCTGGGGAGCATCCCCGGCCTGACGCCGGCGGATGTGGTCATCGTGGGGGCCGGTGCCCTGGGGTTTCAGGCGGCCCGCACCTTCGTGGGCGTGGGCGCCCATGTGCTCCTGATGGACAAGAACCCCGAACGGCTGGAACACGCCTGCGAGGCTCTGGCCGGCCGCGTCATCACCATGATCTACAAACGGCCAGCCCTGGAACGCCTGGTGAAGTTCGCCGATGTCCTGGTGCTGGCGGTGCTGAGCCCCGGAAAACGGGCCCCCGTGCTCGTCACCGAGGAGATGGTGAAGAGCATGAAGCCCGGTTCCGTGATCCTGGACTTCTCCGTGGACCAGGGCGGTGCAGCGGAAACCACCCGGGTGACGCCCACCGAGGACCAGGTGTACCGGGTGCACGATGTGCTGCACTTCGCCGTGCCCAATGTGCCCTCCTGGGTGGCCCGGACCAGTACCCACGCCCTGACCAACGCCCTCCTGCCCTACCTGCGGAAGATCATCGAGGAGAAGAGTGTGGACCGGGCCCTGCAGCATCATCCCGACCTGATGGCCGGGGTGTACCTCTACCAGGGCAAGATTACCAAGGTGACCCTGCTGGAGGAGGGACAGGCACTGGAACTGGACCTCAAGGAACACCTGGGGGAGGCCTGAACCATGGCGTGGATTGACGATTACAAGGCCAAGTTATGCACGGCCGACGAGGCCGTGCAACTCATTGAATCGGGCCAGCGGGTGTACATCTCGGGCAACGCTGCGACCCCCTTTCCCCTGCTGGAGGCCCTGGCCCGCCGGAAAGACGAACTGGAGAATGTGGAACTCGTCCATGTGCTGCTCCTGGGCGAGGATCCGCTCTCCAGGCCCGAGATGGAGGGGCACTTCCGCCACAACTCCCTGTTCGTGGGGCCGGCCGACCGCGAGGCGGTCAACTCCGGCCGCGCCGACTATGTGCCCATCCACCTCCACGAGATCCCCCGGATCCTCCGGGAGAAGTTGCCCCTGGATGTGGCCATCGTACACCTTTCACCCCCGGACGAACACGGCTTCATGAGTTTCGGCGTGGAGGTGATGGCTTCCAAGGTCACTGTAGAGACCGCCAAGAAGATCATCGCCCTGGTGAACGACAAGATGCCCCGGACCCACGGCGACTCCTTCGTGCATGTCTCCCGCGTTGATCGGATCGTGGAGGTCTCCATGGACCTGCCCGAACTGCCCCGGGGCACCTTCGGCGAGCTGGAACGCCGGATTGCCGGTTACATCACGGACCTGATTGACGATGGGGCGACGCTCCAGCTGGGCATTGGCGCCATTCCCGACGCCGTGCTGGCCGGTCTGGAGGGCAAACGGGACCTGGGGGTTCACACCGAGATGGCCTCCGACGGCGTTATGGAGGCCATTGAGAAGGGGATCATCACCGGCGCCCGAAAGACCCTGCACCCGGGCAAGGTGGTGTCCACCTTCATCCTGGGAAGCCGCAAACTCTACGAATTCGCCGACGATAACCCGGTGTTTGAACTGCACCCCGTGGACTACACCAACAACCCCTTCATCATCGCACAGAACGACAACATGGTGTCCATCAACTCGGCTCTGGAGGTGGACCTCACGGGTCAGGTGTGCTCGGATTCCATCGGCGAGTACATCTACAGCGGCTTTGGCGGTCAGGTGGACTTCATCCGCGGGGCCGCCGAGAGTAAGGGCGGCAAGCCCATCATCGCCCTGCCCTCCACGGCCAAGGGAGGCACCATCTCCCGCATCGTTCCCTACCTGAAAAAGGGCGCTGGCGTGGTGACCTCCCGGGCGGATGTGCACTATGTGGTCACCGAGTACGGCGTGGCCGACCTGCACGGCCGGAACCTGCGGGAACGGGCCCGGGCCCTCATTGAGATCGCCCATCCCAAGTTTCGCGAGGAACTGGAACGGGCAGCCTACGAACGCAAACTGCTGCCCAAGATCTTCGCCTTCGGAAAGGAGTTGAAGAGGGATTAACCGCTGGCTGGCCCTCGCTGTTCTGCTGGCCTTGGGTCTCCGTTGTTCCCCGCCTACCCGGGTGCCGGAACCGCCCCTGGAGGCCTGGGTAGTGGACCGGGATACCACGCTTTCAGCGGGCACCTATCTCCTGAATCGCCCCCTGGTGGTCCGCGGCGCGGCGTTGACCCTGGAGGCGGGCGTTCACCTGGTGTTCCAGGGAACTTATGGGCTGGTAGTGGAGGAGGGCGGGAGCCTGCAGGCCCTGGGGGATTCCCTTCGGCCCGTGGTGCTGGAAGGGGAGGGCTGGCAGGGGGTTCGGCTGACGGCCCACGAGGCCGGGTCTCGCCTCGTGTTTTGCCGGATCCAGGGGGCTGCACTGCCCGCCGCCCTCCAGGTGTACTCGGCCGGCCGCAGTGAGGTGGTGCACTGCCAGATTGGCCAGAACGCCGGGTTTGGCGTGTTCCTGGCCCGGGGGGCCTGGCTCCAGCGGTTCCAGGGGAACGACCTGACGGGGAACCAGTGGTATCCCGTGCTGTGCCAGGACCTGGGGGGGCTGCAGGGAATGGACTCCACCAATTCCCTGGCCAATGGCGAACGCAGCGGCGTGTGGGTGGACGGGGATGTGGAAGTCCGGACGCCCCACCATCTTCACCTGGGGACATGGAACCCCCTGCACATCGCCGGCGACCTCCGGGTGGCCGACACCCTGAGCCTGGAGGATATGGTTCTTCGCCTGCTGGGCGGCATCACGGTTTCCACTGGCGGGGTGTTCCGGGCCCGGGCCGTGCAGCTGGAACCCCTCCAGGAGACCTGGCAGGGCGTGGCCGTGGAGGGCGGATCCCTGGTGTGGCATCAGGTGGTGCTCCAGCGGGCGGGGACCCCGGCACGGGCCGCCCTGTGGGTCGGCCACGGGAGCGGCCGCGTGCTCTGGTCTGAAGGGGCCGTGGTGGCTCCGCCAGGCAGCGGCCTGGACCTGGCAGAGCCCCCGGAATCCCTCTGGAATGTTCGGGTGGCGCAGGCGGGAGCCGTGCCCGTGATCCTGCGCAACGCCCACCTGCTGGCCGCTCCCCTGAACCTGCACCTCCAGGAAAACCCTTCGCCCTGGATCAAGGTGACCTCTGCTCAGGTGCAGACTCCGGACACCTGGCGCCCCCCTGGAGCTCCCGTGGTGTTCACGGGCAATGTGGTGCTCCGACCTTCGGGGGGGGAGCCGGTGGAACTCGTGCTCCTGCCGGGCCTGGAACTCCGGTTCTACGAGTACGCCGGAGTGCTGGTGGGCCAGCAGGGACCGGCCCGCCTGGTGGCCCGGGGGGTCCGGTTCACCGGCCGGGACCCGGTGGACCCCCGGTGGCGAAGCCTCCGGTTTGGTCCCGAAACCCTGGAGGGTACCCGGCTGGACTCCTGCGTGCTGGAATACGGGGGCCAGGTGTACACCCAGGCAGATTCGGGCATCGTGGTGATCTCCGACACCCGGGTGCCCGTGCTCCAGAACAACCTGATCCAGTACAGCCACACCTATGGTGTCTACCTGCGGGGAAGCGCCAACGACGCAGCGTACCGCCAGGATCTTCTGAACCAGAACACCTTCCTGGGGAACACCCTGGGCGATGTGGGGCCCTGAAGCACCATGACACGACGGCGAGCGTCGGCCCGGGCCTATGCCCTTCGGCTGTTGAGGCTCCGTCCCCGGACGCGCCGGGAACTCCTGCAGAGGCTACAGCAACGGGGGTACGAGCCGGAGGAGATCTCCCGGGTGGTGGAGGAACTCCAGGCGGCGGGCTGGCTGCAGGACCAGGAGTATCTGGAGGCCTTTATCCGGGGGCGGCTACGGAAACTCTGGAGTCCGGCGCGCATTGACCGGGAACTCCGGCGGCAGGGCTTTGAACTGTCGGCGTATCGGGAGTTGCTGGACGCCCTCGTGGCCGAAGAGGACCCCTGGCCCCGGCTGCTGGAACGGGCCCGTCGGCTTCGCCAGCAGGCGCGGGACCCGGAGGCCTTCCATCGGCGTCTCTGGGGTTTTCTCCTGCGTCGGGGGTACCCGCCGGAGGTCTTTTACCGGCTCCGGGATGCCCTGGAGGCCCGGGAGGAGAACTGAGGCAGGGCCTTGTCTTGCGGCGGCCCCTCCCGTAAGATAAGCCCCCATGCAGCATCTGGATCAGGCCACCCTGAGGCACCTCAAACGCCAGCTTCTGGAGGAAAAGCAGCGGATCCTGAGGAACCTCCAGGAGTCTCTGCAGGAGGAGGAACGCTGGGGGGATATGGCCCAGGAACCCATGGATCTGGAGGACTGGGCCCACTTTTCCTACAGTGAGGAGTTGCTGTCCAAACTCAGCACCCGGGAACTGGACCTGCTGCGGGCCATTGATCGGGCCCTGCAGCGGATGGAGAACGGCACCTACGGCCTGTGCGAACGCTGTGGCCAGCCCATTGAACGGGAACGGCTGGAACTCATTCCCTGGACCAACATCTGCGCCTCATGTGCCCGTCGGGTCTCCTCGTAGCCCTCGCAGGCTACCTCGTCGGTTCTGTTCCCTTCTCCTTTCTCATTGCCCGGTGGGTGAAGGGCGTTGACCTGCGTAAGGTAGGGTCGGGAAATGTCGGGGCCTCCAATGTCGCCCGCGAAGTGGGGCGCGGCTATGGCCTGTTGGCCGGTGTTCTGGACTTCAGCAAGTCCGCCGTCGTGGTCCTGGTGCTGCGAACCCTGGGGTTCCCTCTGGAGTGCCAGATGATCGGGGGACTGGCGGCGGTGGCGGGCCACAACTGGACGGTGTTCCTCCGGTTTTCCGGAGGTCGGGGGATCG
>CAZXAO010000077.1:0-7632 GCA_964638465.1 uncultured bacterium
AAACCCTGGTGCTCCTGGCCCGCGAAGCCCTGGCCGAGGGCGAAGTGGCCGACGCCCTGCACCTGCTCCAGGCCATCCCCGAAGACCGGCGAACCCCGGAGGCCTGGCTTCTCCTGGCCCGGGGATACCGGCAGATCGGAGACTCCCCCCACGCCCTGCAGGCGTACCGCCGGGCCCTGCCCCTCGCCCGCCGGGAACTCCTCACCTACCTGCTCCACCTGGGACGATATACCAAGATCCCCGCCTTGGCCGACTCCACCACGCAGGACCTGGTGGCCTGGGCCTCTGTGCTCCAGGGGGATACCGCCAGGGCCGAAAGCCTGGCCCGACACCTGGCGGGCCCCCGGGGCGAACGCCTGCAGGTGGCCCTGGCCCTGCTTCGGGGCCAGGTCGCCCGGGCCGACACCCTGATCCGTCGCTTCGTCCTGCACGATCCCCAGGATCCCTGGGCCGCCGACGCCCTCACCCTGCTGGATCTCCTGCAGAGCCATCCGGAACTGCGGACCGAAGTACAGCGGTACCTCCTGGCCACCACCGCACCCGCCGCCCTGCCCCCGGCAGACCGCGTGCCCGCCTCCCCGGCTGGCCAGTTCCTGCGGGCCATGTCCAGTGAACACGCAGGCCAGTGGGACGAGGCCCTGGGCCTCTATCTGGAACTCGCCGATACCGACTCCCTCCCCTGGGCCGCCCTGGCCCTGTACCGGGCCGGTCTCCTGTACCGGGACGCCCTGAAGGACACCCTCCACGCCTACGAGGCGTGGCGTCGTCTGGTCCAGCGGTTCCCTGAGAGCCCCTACGCCCCCCTGGCCCGGAGTGCGCTGCCATGAGTCGGGAAACCCTGGTGATCCGGGTCTGGCCCGCCCGAAACCGCCGGAAACTCCTCCTGTTCCTCGGCATTTTGGTCCTCGTCCCCGGGGTCTTTGGCTGGGCCTTCGGCCTGTACTGGGGTCTCCTGGCAGCCGTCCTGCTTCTGGGCGCCAACCTCTCCTTCCTCACCCCCACCCGCTACGAGCTCACCCCCCACGAGGTGGTGGTCCACCGATTCTGGGGCCGGATCCGCTACCCCTGGCACCGGTTCCGCCGGGTGGAGATGGACCAGAATGGCGTGTTCCTCTCGCCCTTCGCCCGGCCCTCCCGCCTGGATGCCTTCCGGGGCCTCTACCTGATCCTGCCGGACCCGGCCCTGCGTCAGCAGGCGTTCCAGTGGGCCCGCCAACACCTCCGGAATTCCGAAGAGCGAGAAAATTGACCACCCGGTCAATTCCCGCAACCCCCAAGGCCTCTTCGCCCCCTCGTTCCCCTGGGAAGCTGTGGGCTGTATGCTAAGAGCACGATGACGGTGGCAGCGTGGCGAATCCCCCTCTTTGATCTGGATTACGGCCCCGAAGAAGAGGACGCCGTGCTCCGGGTGATCCGCCGGGGCTGGCTCACCCAGGGCCCGGAAACCCAGGCCTTTGAGGAAGAGTTTGCCCACTACCTGGGCGTGTCCCAGGTGGTCATGACCTCCTCGGGTACCACCGCCCTGCACCTGGCCTACCTCGTGGCCGGCCTGCAGCCCGGCGACGAAGTGATCCTGCCCGCCATGACCTTCATCGCCACCGTGGAACCCCTGCTGTGGATGGGCGTCCGACCCGTGTTCGCCGACATCCTGGATCCCCGAACCCCCGTCATCGGACCGGAAACCGTAGAACCGCTCCTTACCCCCCGTACCCGCGCCGTGGTCTATGTGTCCTACAACGGCCTGTCCCATCCCCTGCCCGAGCTCAAGGCGCTGTGTGAAACCCACGGCCTTCTGCTCATTGAAGACGCGGCCCACGCCACAGGCGGCCGCCTGCCCACCGGCGAGCCCGCCGGCTCCCTGGCCCACCTCACGGCCTTCAGTTTCTTTTCCAACAAAACCCTGCCTGTAGGGGAGGGCGGTGCCCTGGCCACCCGGGATCCAGAGCACGCCCACCGGGCCCGCCAACTGCGGAGCCACGGCATGACCTCCCTGACCTGGGACCGGTATCAGCAACGGGCCCTGACCTACGATGTGGTGGCCCTGGGCTTCAACTACCGGGCCACGGAACTGGCGGCCGCCCTGGCCCGGGTCCGGCTCCGGAAACTCGGACGCGAGGTGGCCCGCCGCCGGGAACGCGTCCAGCAATACCGGGAACACCTGGCTTCCCTGAACCTGCCCCTGGACCCCGTGGAGAGCCCGCTGGAAACCGGTAGCCACTACATCTTCCCCGTGTGGCTCCATCGCCCGGAGGACCGGGGGCCCCTCATGGACTTCCTGCGGCATCGGGGCATCCAGACCTCCATCCACTACCCCCCGGTGCACCGCTTCCAGTTGCTCCGGGAACAGTACGGCACAGAAGACCTGCACCTGCCCCACACTGAGGAATACGGCCGCCGGGAACTCACGCTGCCCCTCTACAGCCGCCTGAGCCCCACCCAGGTGACCGAAGTCGTGGAGGCCCTTCATGCCTTTTATGCGTAGCCAGCCCTTTGAGACCATCGCCCCCTACTACGACCGCATCATGCAGGATGTGGATTACAAGGCGTGGGTGGACTATGTGGAATCCTTTTTCGCCTGGGCCCGGGACCAGGTGCAGGAGGTCCTGGATCTGGCCTGTGGTACCGGAACCCCCACCCTGCTGCTGGCCCAACGGGGCTATCGGATGGTGGGCGTGGATCGCAGCGTGGCCATGCTCCGGGAAGCCCGGAAGAAACTGGGCCCCGAGGTCCCTCTGATCGCCGCCGACCTGCGCTACTTCGCCCTCCGACGACAGTTTGACGCCGTCATCTGCCTGTTTGACAGCCTCAACAACCTGCTCACCGAACTGGACCTCTCCCGGACCTTTGAGAATGTGCGCCAGCACCTCCGGGAGGGCGGCGTGTTCGTGTTTGATATGAACACCATCCACGCCCTGGCCCGGTACTGGGGAAACGACACCAAGGTCAAGGAACACGGACGGTTGATCACCCTCTGGCGGACCACCTACCTCAAGGACAACCACCTGTCCCGCCTGGATTTCACCGTGCTGGTGCCCGACGAGCAGGACCCCACCTGCTATCGCCGGTACGACGAACTCCATCTGGAACGGGGGTATCCTCTGAAGACCATCAAACGTCTGTTAAACCGGGCGGGCTTCCGGCGGGTATACCTCTTCCGCCACCTCACCCGCTACACCGCCAGCGAGCACGACCTCCGCGTCACCATCGTGGCCCGGTAGCCCCTGGCAAGCACAAAATAAAGGGCGTTTCCTCAAACCCCCTTCCGGAGGAACCCAAATGACACCTTACTGCGCTTCGCCGACCCATCTATGGTTCTTCCGCTTCCTGACCTGCCCCCGACGGACTCGGGGGTCGGGAATGGGATCTTCCCGGAGGTCAAGACCTGGAAGGGGCCAGTGGGGGCCAGGAAAGGAGATCCCGGAGCCGGGAGATCTGATGGTCCGGCTGGGCCCGGGTGGTGAGGATCTCCCGGTTGAAGGGGAAGGGAGCCTGGCGATCCCGGGGGATCCATACGGCTCTCAGGCCCACCTGGCGGGCCCCGGCGATGTCCATGGCCAGGGAGTCCCCGACCATCACGGCCTCCTCCGGAGCGACCCCCAGGCGCTCCAGCACCGCCTGGAAGGCCCGGGGATGGGGCTTGGGCACCCCAAGCCGGGCCGAGGTCTCCACCAGGTCCAGGTAAGGGGCAAAGCCCCGGGCCTCCACCAGGTTCAGGATGAAGGAATGGTCCGAGGCGTTGGACAGGAGGGCGAGTTGAAGACCCTGGTCCCGCAGGGCCTTCAACACTGCAGGGGCGTCGGGCACCGCCTGATAGGCCTCCAGTTCAGGCTCAAAGTAGCGTCGGACGGCCTCCTGGAGCAGGGCATCGGAGGCCTCCAGGCCCAGTTCGGCCAGGAGATATTGAAGAGCGTCCGTGGCCGTGTACTGGCGCAGTTCACGGAAGGTTTTTTCAAACAGGTGCCGGCGGATCTCCAGGAGCCGCCGGGTGAACTCCTCCAGACCAATGGGTAGGGCCAGGCGTTGCCACAACAGCCCATAAACCCGTTGACTACCCTGACGATGGGTCTCCAGGGGATCGCCCCGAAAGGTCACCAGGGTCTCCCCCAGGTCAAAGATCACAGCACGGACCGGAGCCATGAGGGGCTCAGGCGTCCAGTTCGTCCTTGAGGGCCTGATCGATCAGCTGGTCCAGAACTTCGGGGGTGACGCCTTCAAACCGGGTGTCGTTCACCAGGATGGCGGGGCTCCTGTCGCCGCAGCCGATGCATTCCACCTCTTCCACGGAGAAGCGGCCGTCGCCGGTGATCTCGCCGGGGCCGATGCCCAGGCGTTCCTGCAGGTGCTCCAGCAGGGAGTAGGCGCCGTGGATCATGCAGGTGATGTTGGTGCAGATGCGGAAGTGGTACCGGCCCACCACAGGTTCAAACTTGAAGTACTGGTAAAAGGAGCCCACCTCCCGAACCTCGGCTTCGTGGATGCCCAGCTCCTCGGCGATCACGCTCACCGCCTCTGGCGGGATCCAGCGGAAGAGCCAGCGGGCCTCGTGGAGCGCCTGGATCAGCGCCGTCCGGCCCTGGGGGAACCGCTGGTGGACCGCCTGCACGCGTTCCCGCAGGGTGGCCAGTTTCTCGGGGGACACTTCGGGGTGCATCATCGGGGCTCCGGCAAGGGGGGTTCGGCCCGCAGCGGGTAGTCCTTCCTCAGGGGATGGCCCTCAAAGCCTTCCCACATCAGGATTCGGGTCAGGTTGGGGTGTCCGTCAAACCGGAGACCGAACATGTCGTACACCTCGCGTTCCAGCCAGTTGGCGGCGGTCCACAGGGAGGTGATGGAGGGAAGATGGGGGTCCTCCTCGGGCACCGGCACCTTCACCCGGACCCGTTCCCGGAGTTCCAGGGAGTACAGGTGGACCACCACCTCAAACCGCTGGGGTCGGTCTTTGCCCAGGTAGTCCACGGCCGTGAGATCCACCAGCATGGTGAACCGGTACGCCGGGTCGTCCCGGAGGGTCCTGAGGAGGTCCAGGTAGTGTTCCCGGGGGATAACCAGGGTGGTCTCGCCCCGGAAGGGTTCCGGGATCTCCAGCGACGGAAACCGTTCTTTCAGGGGTTCCAGGTTCATTTCCAGTCCAGTACGCCCTTGCCCCAGGCGTAGGCGTAGCCCACGAGAAGGAGGCCCAGGAACACCATCATCTCCACGAAGCCGAAGAGTTTCAGCCGATCGTAGGCCACCGCCCAGGGGTAGAGGAACACCACCTCAATGTCAAAGATGAGGAAGAGCAGGGCCATGAGCAGGTAGTGGACGGCCACCCGGGCCCGGGCGTCGCCCCTGGGGATCACGCCGCACTCGTAGGCTTCGGCCTTGGCAGGGCTGGTGGACCGCTGGGGGTTCAGGAGGTGGGACACGAACACCAGGCCGTAGATCAGGGCTGCCGCCATGCCTGCGAACAGGAGGATCGCCAGATAGGGATTCATGCCGCTAATTTTACGCCTGGCCCTTCAGGGGAACAATCCAGACGCTTGGCTATGCGAGTTTCGGGCCCGCTTCCCGGATCTCCGGCGGCACCCGATCGGCATACTGGGCGAAGTTCTCCACGAAGAGGCTCACCAGTTTCCGGGCCTGCTCGTCGTAGGCGCGGGGGTTGCTCCAGGTCTGGCGGGGATTCAGCAGGTCGTCGGGAACACCCGGGACATGTTTTGGCACATGCAGTCCAAAGACCGGCTCGGTCCAGTACTCCACATCGTCCAGTTCTCCCCGCAGGGCTGCCCGGACCATGGCCCGCGTGTACGGCAGGTTGATGCGTTCGCCTACGCCATAGGGGCCACCGGTCCAGCCGGTGTTCAGCAGCCAGACATTCACCCGATGCTTGCGGATCTTCTCGCCCAGCATTTCGGCGTAGACTGTGGGGTGCGAGGGCAGGAAGGGGGCGCCAAAGCAGGCCGAGAAGGTCGCCTGGGGTTCCTTGCCCAGGCCCTTTTCCGTGCCGGCCAGCTTGGAGGTATAGCCGGAGATGAAGTAGTACATGGCCTGTTCCGGTGTCAGCCGGGCGATGGGAGGCATGACGCCGAAGGCGTCAGCCGTCAGGAAGAAGATGTTCTTCGGATGACCGCCCCGCCCTTCGGGCACGATCCGGGGCAGGTAGTCCAGGGGATAGGAGGCCCGGGTGTTCTCGGTATATCGGTTGTCGTCAAAGTCGGGTTTGCGGGTGACGGGGTCCACCACCACATTCTCCAGCATGGTGGCAAACTTCTGGGTGGCGGCCCAGATCAGGGGTTCCAGGTCCTCGCGGAGCCGGATCACCTTGGCATAGCAGCCGCCTTCAAAGTTAAAGACTCCATCGTCGCCCCAGCCGTGCTCGTCATCACCGATGAGGTAACGCTCTGGATCCGAGGAGAGGGTGGTCTTACCGGTCCCCGAAAGGCCGAAGAACAGGGCTACATCCCCCTGTTCGCCCACATTGGCAGAGCAGTGCATGGGCAGGACACCCTGACGGGGCAGCAGGTAGTTCATCACGGTGAACACAGACTTCTTGATCTCTCCGCCGTAGCTGCTGCCGCCGATGAGCACCATCTTCTTTTTGAAGTTCAGGATGATGAACACCCCGGTGCGGGTCCCGTCCACTTCGGGATCGGCCAGCAGCGAGGGGACATGCAACACGGTGAACTCGGGCTTGTGGCGACGGAGTTGCTCTTCAGGCAACCGGAGGAACATGTGATGGGAAAAAATGGCCGCCACGGCCTGCTCGGACACCACCCGGATGGGAAGACGATACCGGGGGTGGGCACCCACATCGGCATCTCGCACATAGACCTCCCGGCGTTGCAGGTAGGAGACCACGCGCTGGTACAGTTTCTCGTAGGATTCCGGCGAGATGGGACGGTTGATTTTACCCCACCACACATCCTGGTCGCTTTCGTCGTTGTACTGTACGATGAACTTGTCGTTGGGGGCGCGCCCGGTGTGTTCTCCGGTCCAGACGGCCACTGCGCCCTTATCCGTGAGGATTCCCTCACCCCGGCGCACGAAGTGTTCCACCAGTTCCCCCACAGGAAGGTTCCAGTAGGCCCGTTTCAGGTTGTACAGGCCGTGGTGTTCCAGGCCGTATTCACTCACGATGCCGAACATCTCATCCGCAACCTTCTTCTCGCTCATCCTTCCTCTCCTTTTGGGCAACCGATGGGCTATTATACGCCGCCCCTCGGGGGTTGGGTGTCCTCAGGGTTTCCCAGGACCCGACGAACGGCCTCCAGAGCAGCCGGATGCAGCAGGCCATTGGAAGCGATGAGGCCGTGGGGATTCCGGGGATCGGGTTGATTGTAGCGGAAGGGACGACCCCACAGGTCGGTCATGCGGCCGCCGGCACCGTGGAGGATGGCCTCGGGGGCACAGAGGTCCCACTCCTTGGTGCCGCCGGAGGGGTGCAGGTAAAGGTCGGCCTGCTGTAGGGCGAGCAACGAGATCTTCAACCCCACGCTGCCGTGGCGGATCTCCCGGCGGACCCCCAGGGCCCGGAGCAGGGCATCGGTTTTGGGGCTGCGGTGGCTCCGGCTGACCACCACCGTGGCCCTGTGGGGGTCCCGCAGGGTGGAGACCCGGAGAGGCTTCCAGGTCCTCTGGTGCCAGCGCCAGGCC
>CAZXAO010000078.1:0-7617 GCA_964638465.1 uncultured bacterium
GGTTCCCGGATACCACGCTGATTGACACGCTGCCCCCGGGTCGGCTGACCCTGCGGCTCCCTCGGCCGGGTCCGGTGCGACGGATCGTGGTGGACCCCGGGGCCACCCTGGTGGAACGGGACCGATGGAACAACACCTGGCCCCGCCGATGGAAACTCCTCCCCTTCGTTCCCTTTCCGGATCCTGAGGCCTACACCCTGGCCGTTGGAGTCCTTCCCCTGTGGTGGCCGGAGGTGGGCTGGAGCCCGGTGGCGTACCTCCTCGGCACCCAGGCGGGGGTGCGCCACTCGGTCCTGGCCTTTGCAGGACGCCAGGGATCCCGGATCGTTGGGGCCGTGAGTCTCACCGAGCCCGCGTTCCAGGGGGCCGGCCACTGGACCCTGGGGATCCAGCAGTCGGAGGTCCATCGGGGAGCCTCGCTGACCCTCCACTGGCAGAACCGGGACCGGCCCTACGGACCCCGGTACCGGTTCTGGACCCTGAGCCTCTGGGCCGTGGAGATCCCCCGGGCCTGGGTTCCGGATTCCACCCTCTGGCAGCCGGGGACCTACGGGGGGGCCAGCCTGGGCCTGGGCCGGGCCTTCGCCACCCCTCTGGTGCGGGGACGCATAGAGACCGCTGCCACGGTGGCGCCGGGATCTCCCTTCTTCAAGGGGATCCTGAAGATGCACCTTCAGGGATCCTGGCCCTATGCCCCTACCCTCCTGGCGTGGGTGGGCGACGCCGAGGGTCAGGTTCCCCCTCAGGAGCAGTTTTCCCTCAAGGGCCCCTATTGGTCCACGGGACTCCTGGATGTGGTCTGGCCCCACCGGGGTCCGGCGGCGTCCACAGGCCGACATGTGGCCCGGGGCATCGGGGTCAGCACCACCCCTGTGCTTCCCCTGGGGAACCGGGGGCTTGGGCTTCGGATCACCTGGTCGCTGCCCCGGATCTCCCTGTTGCAGGCCACCTACGAGTACGGTCGCCTGTGGGCCGCTGGATCGGTTCACGAGGCCTGGTCGGCGGGCCTCCGGCTGCGTCTGGGCCCGATGGCCCTTTATGCCCCCCTCTGGCCCAGGAAAGCCCGGCAACAGGTGGGCTGGGTGGTGCACCTGGATTTTTGAGGCGTATACTTGACCCATGCCACGGAAGGAGCTGGATCCCGTGGGCGGAGTGCCCCTCTTCACCCCGGGGGAGGAATCCACAAAGGCCCGGGAGATCCCGGAGGTTCGTTTCCTGCACACCGCCGACTGGCAACTGGGGCACTGGCCCACCCGGTTGCCCGAGGAAAAGGCCCGGCAACTGTACGAGGCCCGTTTTGACACGGTCCGGCGGATCGCACAGGTGGCCCACGAGCACCGGGTCCACTTCGTGCTGGTGGCCGGCGATGTGTTCCACCACGAGGCCGTGGGCCGGGACACCCTGAACCGGGCCCTGGCCGCGCTGGAGACCTTCGCTCCCATCCCCGTGTACCTGATCCCCGGCAACCACGATCCCATGTCCGCGCGCCTGTACCAGAGCCGATGGTTCCGGGATGCCACCCCCGGCCATGTGCATGTGTCTCTGGCCCCTGAGGTGCGGCGGGTGGGCCCCGACGGCAGGGTAGCCCTGGCCACCGTACCCGTACGGCAGAGGGGGGAAACCTGGCCCCCGCTGGACCGGGTCCCCTCCTTTCCCCCGGATGCCCGGTTCCGCGTGGCTATGGTCCACGGCAACCTGCGGGAGATCGCCCCACCGGAGGCTTCCCTGGAACTCCCCATCAGCCTGACAGAGGCCCGAGACCTGGGGCTCCACTACCTGGCCCTGGGCCACTGGCACAGCTGGCGTCAGGCGGAGCGGGCCGTGTACCCGGGAACACCAGAGCCCACGAGTTTTGAGGAACCCGGGGCCGGCTTCGTGGCCCTTGTCACCCTCCGAACCCCCGAAGCCCCGCCGGAAATCCAGCAGGTCCCCGTGGGCCAGTTCTCCTGGCACACCTGGACCCTTCAGGCGGAAACCACCGAAGACGCCCTGCACCAGCTGGACACCCGGATCCAGGAAACACCCTTAAACGACCACACCCTGTTGCAGGTGCACCTGGAGATCCGGGAGCACCTGCCCCCTCTGGCCCCCCGGCTGGACACCCTCAAAACCCGGCTCCAGCAACGGGTGTTCCATCTGGACTGGCACCTTCGGGTCCTGCGGCGTCGGCTTCCCCAGGACTTTGAGGAGCGGGTGGCACGCCAGATGCCCAACGCCTACGAACTGTTCCAGGACCTCCGGGCCCGGCTCGCCCCCCAGGAGGAACCCTCGGAAGAACCTCCCGGTTCCCCAATCCCCCGGGTCAGCCTGCCTGAAGGGCTCCCGCTGGCCCCTCCGACACCCGAGCAGGTGGTCCACGAGGCACTGCGGGAACTGGAACAACTCCTTCTGGACCTCCTGGAGGAACCCCGATGATCCTGCTAAGGCTCCGGTTGAGGAACTTTCGCCGCTTTGACCGGGAGGTGGCGGCCGAGTTTCATCCCGAGATCAACCTGATCGTAGGGCCCAACGAAAGCGGCAAGACCTCGCTGGTGCTGGCCGTTCCCTTTCTCCTGTTCACGCCCCACACCTCCCAGTCGGCGGCCCGGGCGGTCCAGCCCTACGGTCGCCCGCTCGCTCCCTGGATCCAGGCGGAAATCCAGCACGAGGGCCGGCGGTATCGTCTGACCAAGGGGTTCGGGTCCCACCGCGAAAGCCGGGTAGAGCGATGGGACGAGGCGGATCGGCGGTGGCATATCCTGCGCGAGGGTCGCGAGGCCGACCAGTGGATGGCCGACCTGTTCCGGGCCTCTCTGGCCGGACGGCTTCAGGGGTTTCCCACCCAATGGGGCCTCGCCCATCTGCTCTGGCTCGTGCAGTTTCCCGATCAGGATCCGGCTCCTGCCAGGGTTGATCCCCGGCTTCGGAATCACCCCGAGGTCCAATCCGTGGAGGCCACCGACCTCGCCCGCCTGCTGGCCCGCCTGGAGGCCGAGCTGGCTCCGCTGGTGACCCCGGCCCAGAGGCAGCCGCGGGCCGGCGGTCCCCTGCGCCAGCTGCTGGACGACCTGATGCGACTGGAGCAAACCCTCCAGACCTGGGAGCAGAAGGTGAAACAGATCCAGCAGGTTCAGGAAAGCCTGCACCATCTGGAACAGGAACAGGCCGCCCTGATTCCCCGGATTCAACAGGTGGAAGCCCGGCTGGCCGAAAGGCACAAGGACCTGGAACGCTGGGAGGATTTGAAACGCCAGCGCCAGATCCGTCAGATGGAACTCCAGGCAGCCCGGGAAACGGCCCGACAACTGGAGCAACAGTTTCAGGAGGCCCAGGACCTGTGGGAAACCCTGGAGAAACTGAGGAAACGCCTGCGGGATCTCTCCGAGGATCGCGAGGTCCTCAGGGAGAAGATCCGGCAACAGGAAGCCGTTCTCCAGGATCTGGAACAACGGGAACGGACGGAAGCCACCCGGGCTCAGCACCTGGAACGCGAACGGCAACGCCTCCAGGATCTCCAGACCCTGCACCACCTGGAGCGCCGATTGAAGACCCTCCAGCAGCAGCGAAAGCGGGTTGCGGCGCTGCAGGCCACCCTCCAGCGGGCCCGGTCGGTGCTGGACCAGGGATCGCCGGAGGAACTGCAGGGCCTTCAGCGGGCCTGGCAAAAGATTCAGCAACAGATCATGGAACTGCGCGGTCGGCTCCAGGGCCTGGCCCTACAGGTCCATCTGGAGGCCCTGGGGGATCTCGCGGACCTGCGCATCAACGACCAGCCCGAGCCTCTCAGTGCCGGCGAGCACCGCCTCCTGGAGGTCCCTCCAGAGGTCACCGTGGAACTCCCGGACCAGCTCCGGCTTCGGGTTCGTCCGGCGGGCGCCGAACTTCAAAGGTTGCAGCAGCGCCTTCGCGAACTCCAGGAGGAACAGGGGAACCTCCTGCACCGGGCCGGCGTGAACCGTCCCGAGGACCTCCAGGAACGCCTGATCCAGGCCCAACAGGCCCTTCGCACCCTGCAGCAGGCCCGGGAAGAACTCCAGACCCTGCCCCCTTTGAAGGAACTGGATCGGGAGATCCGGACGCTGCAAGCCCGCCTGGCAGAGGCCCCGACCCCACTTCCCCCACTGGCGGAACTGGAAGTGGAGCTCCAGGCGCGGCAGAAGCAATACGAGGAGAGTCAGCACCGCCAGCAGGACCTCCGTCGCCAGATCCAGGAAGCACAGCAGGCCCTCCAGCAACGCAGGGAAGACCTGCAGCAGCTGGAGCAGGACCTCATCCAACAGCGCACCCGGCAGCAGGAACGCCAGCAGCGTCTCGTGACCCTTTTGAGTGAACTGGATCTGTGGAAACCCGGGGAGACCTTTCAATCTTCCAGGGTGCAGAGGGCTCTGGAGGCCCTGGCCCAACGGGTCCAGGAGGCCCATCGCCGGGTTCGGGCGCTGGAGAAGGACCTCACCCACCTGGAACGCCAGATGGATGCCCTGGATCCCGGCCAGGAACTGGAGCAGCTCCAGCGTCGTCTGGAGGATCTGCGGCAGGAACAGGCCCGTCTCCAGGGGGAGATCCATCGCCGTCAGGGCGAGCTGGAAGCCCTGCAGGCGGAGGATCCGCTCCGGAAAAAACTCCAGGCCGAGGCCGAACGGCACCGGGTGCGGCAACAGTTGAACCGGGTGCTCCTGCGGACCGAAGCCCTGCTGTGGCTGAAGGAACGGGCCGAAGAGATGCAGCGGCAGCGCAGCCAGGTTCTGGAAACCTTCCTGACGCAGCGGGTGGAGCACCTGTGGAACCAGATCACGGGGCAACACCGACGGCTGAGGATGGAGGAGGGAGTGTGGAAAGTGAGCCACGAGGGCGAGGAGCCCAGGCCCCTGCGGGTCTACCTCTCCAGCGGGGCCGAGGAGCAGCTGGCCCTGGCGCTGCGGCTGGCCTATGGGCTCGCTCTGGCCGAAATGGGGGATCGGCAGATGGTGGTGCTGGACGACGCCCTGGTCTTCAGCGATCCCGAGCGGTTTGATCGGATCCTGGGGCTCCTGCAGCACCTGCGGCAGCACCTGCAGATCCTGATCCTCACCTCACATCCAGAGCGGTACAGTGGCCTGCCGGCCCATCGGTTGGACACCACCGCCCTGTAGTCCCCTTCCCTTCCAGACGCCGCACAGCCTGGAGGATCCCGGGCCTTCTCTCAAAATCGTCCAGTGTACTGGACGATCTCCTTGCCCTATTGTCCAGTGTACTGGACAATAGGGCCATGGCCCGTGAGGAACTTCGCTGGATTCTGGAGGAATGGTTCACCCGCCCCCTACCCCGGTTGATTCCCCGGCGTTTGCTGTCTCCCCGGATCCCACCAGACATGGCCCTGGGGGTGGTGGGCATCCGCCGAGCAGGAAAGACCTACGCCCTTTTTGAGCTGGCCCAGCACCTTCGGGAACATCTGGGGAAGCATCAGGTCGTGTACCTCAACTTTGAGGACGACCGGCTTCTGCCCCTGTGGTCCGGGATTCTGGAGGACGCTTTGAGCGCCCTCTTCCAGTATTTTCCAGTGGATCCTGCAGCCCCCCTCTGGCTCCTTCTGGACGAAATCCAGCATGTCCCCAACTGGCAGGCCACCCTCCGCAGATTCCTGGACCAGCAACGGGCCTTCCTGGTCTTCACGGGATCTTCTGCCACGCTGACCCCCCGACATCTATCGGCTACCCTGGTAGGGCGAGTCCTCTCCAGGCAGATCCTTCCTCTCAGTTTTCGCGAGTACCTCCGTTTCATAGGCGAGCCGGAACGCTCCCCGGAAGATTACCGGGGCTCCCGCCGAAACCTGATCCTCCGACACCTGGAGCAATATCTCCAGTATGGTGGGTTTCCCGCTGTAGTCCTGCGGGACGACCCCCTTCAGAAGCGCGAAATCCTCTCGGCTTACATTGACTCCGTGTTTTATCGTGACCTGGTGGAACGCCATCAGGTTCGGAAAGTGACCGAACTGGAGGCCTTCGTACGCTTACTCGTTCGGAACACAGGCGCTTATTTCAGCGTGACCAAAATGACCCACACCCTGAGGAGTCTGGGATTTTCTATTTCCAAGTCCACCGTTTCCGAGTACCTGAATTTTGCGCTGGAAGCGTTCCTGATCTTCACGGTAGAGATCTTCTCTCACAAACTCAAAAATCGGCTGCAGTATCCACGGAAGATCTACACTGCAGATCCGGGCATCGCCAATCTGCACCTTTTCCGTTTCAAAACCGACTGGGGCCAACTTCTGGAAACCGCCGTATTCCTGGAGCTCAAACGCCGGTCGGCCGAAGTGTACTACTGGAAGGAGAACGAAAGGCACGAGGTAGACTTTGTCCGGGTGCACGCCTGGCATCCTGTGGAACTCATCCAGGTGGCCTGGGAACTCGGAGATTCCAGGACCCGGAACCGGGAACTCCGTGCCCTGGAACGGGCCAGCCAACACCTCCAGGTCCACCGGGCTCTGCTCATCACCCGGGATACCTTTGGAGAATGGCAATCCGGGCCGCTTCAAGTACGGATCCTGCCCTTCTGGTACTGGGCCCTGCTCCCCCCGGAGGGCACCTGAAACCCGCATGAGAACGGAGGAAATTGGCTCTGTACATTGACCTCAGGGCAAAATCAGGGTAAAATTCAAGAGGATGCGCTGTTTTCTGGCCATTGAGGTGCCCGAAGGGCTCAAACACCGGATCCATCGGGCGCTGGAACCTCTGATCCAGCGATTCCCTGCCCTCAAGTGGGTGAACCCGGAGAACTATCACATCACCCTCAAGTTCCTGGGCGAGGTGCCCGAGGACTTTGCCGAACGGAGCCACGAGATCCTGCACCAGATCGCCCGCGAAACCCACCCCTTCTCCCTGGAACTCCACGAACTTGGGGCTTTCCCCCACCTGACCCAGGCCCGGGTGCTCTGGCTCCGACTCAACGGAGACCTCAAGCCTCTGGAACACCTGGCCCAACGCCTCCAGACCGCCCTGGAGCCCCTGGGCATCCCCAGGGACGATCGGGCCTTTCAGGCGCATCTGACGGTGGCCCGTGCCCGGCGCCCCGTGTACCTCCGCCGGGTCCCCCTGCCTGACCTGCAGGGCGAGGCCTTTCCCGTACACGGGTTTACCCTGTTTCAGAGCCAGCTCCGCCGGGAGGGCCCCCGGTATACCCCCCTCCGGAGGTATCGCTTCCCATGACCGAAACCCTGCTGCGGATCGCACAGCAAGTGTTGGATCGCGAATTGAAGGGGATCCAGCACCTCAAGGAAAACCTGGGGCCGGCCTTCGCCGAGGCCGTCCAGTTGATCAAGAACTGCCGCGGTCGCGTGGTGGTCACCGGCCTGGGCAAGTCCGGCATCGTGGCCAAAAAGATCGCCGGCACCCTCACCTCCCTGGGGACCCCGGCCATCTATGTGCATCCCACGGAGTCCCTGCACGGTGATCTGGGCATCGTGAGCCCGGAGGATGTGGTCCTCGCCGTGTCCAAGAGCGGCCAGTCGGACGAGTTCCAGGTGCTGATTCCCCTCCTGAAGCGCCGGGGCCTGAAGATCATCGCCATCACCGCTGAACCCCAGTCCGACCTGGCCCGCCAGGCCGATGTGGTGCTGGACATCGGAGTCCGGGAAGAGGCCGATCCCCTGAGCCTGGTGCCCAC
>CAZXAO010000079.1:0-7375 GCA_964638465.1 uncultured bacterium
TGTACCTGCTGCAGCACGCCTATACCATCGGCTCCCGGGAAGTCTGCGCCCCCCAGGCCATCCTGATGGCCCTGCTGGTCAAGGGGGTGTTTGAGGGTAATCTGCCCTGGTTCCTGGTGGGCACCGGGGTGTTCACCGCCCTGAGCGTGGAACTGCTGGGCATCCCCTCCCTGCCCTTTGCCGTGGGCCTGTACCTGCCGCTGGAACTCTCCACCGCTCTGGTGCTGGGGGGCCTCGTGGCCCACTTCACTCAGCACCGACCGGCGGGGGTCCTCTTTGCTTCGGGTCTGGTGGCCGGCGATGCCCTCACCGGTATCCTCATCGCCCTGGCCCTCACCCTGGGCCTGCGGTTGCCGGCAGGGCCGGGGGTTCCGCCCCTGGCGTGGGTCGCCCTGGCCCTCCTCGTGGCCCTCCTGGCCTGGCGTGCCCGAAGCCAAGCATGAAGGTCTTTGCGTACCGTCTGGACCTGGAATACGACGGCACCGACTTCTTCGGCTGGCAGGTGCAGCCCCACCGGCGAACGGTCCAGGGCGAACTGCTGGCCGCTGCCCAACGCCTCTTTTCGGGCCAGCCGATCCAGGTGATCGGCGCCTCCCGCACGGACCGGGGCGTGCACGCCCGGCATCAGGTGGCGGTGCTCCGCACCGGCCAGGCCCGGCCACCCGGAGAAATCCAGTCGGCTCTGAACGCCCTGACCGGCGACGACCTGTGGATCCACCGGGTCCAGGGGGCCCCGCCGGACTTCCATCCCCGGTACCAGGCCCGGGCCAAGCGATACCGGTATCGGCTGGTGCGGGGCCACTCGCCCCTGCGCCGCCGGTACGCCTGGGAGTTCCCGCTGGACCTCCGGGTGCCACTTCTCCACGAACTGGCGGCGTTGCTCCCGGGCGAACACGATTTCCGGCATCTGAGCGCGGACACCCGGGACAACACCCGGATCACGATTCTGGCGTCCCAATGGCACGAAGTCGGGGACGAACTCGTGTACACCGTGGTGGCCCCCCGGTTCCTCTACAAGATGGTCCGCATCCTGGTGGGCACCATGGTGCTCAGTGCTGCCGGGCGATTGCCGGAGGATACCCTCCAGCGGGCGTTGCAGGGAGAACGGGTCCGTTTCGTCGTGGCCCCGCCCCACGGCCTGGTGCTGGACCGGGTTTTCTTTGAGATGCCGTAAAATTTTGCCGAAACCCAGAACCTCGGGAGGTCTCAGACATGGGGTTTTTCCTGCCCTTGCTGCTCCTCAGTGTCACCGTGCAGGAGCGGGTACTCTCCAACGGTATGCGGGTCATCCTGAAGGAGGATCCCTCGGCGCCCCTGGTGGATGTCACCGTGGTGGTCAAGTCGGGCGCCGTGTACGAGGCCGATTCCACGCTGGGGATGACCCACTTCCTGGAACACCTCCTGTTTGACGGCACCGAAAGCCAGACCCGCGAACAGATTCGGGATCGCTTTGACGAGCGGGGCATCTACTTCAACGCCTTCACCCGCCACGACTTCACCGCCTACCTCATCAACGGTCCCTCGGAATTCATTGACGACGGCATCCGAAACCAGGCCGACATGTTGATGCACTCCATCCTGCCGGAACACGAACTGGAAAAGGAACGCCAGGTGGTCATAGAGGAGATGCACAAGGATCGGGCGCGGCCCTCGGAGGTGGCCGACGAACTGTTCCGCAGCATCGCCTTCGCCGGTACTCCGTATGCCAAGCCCGTACTCGGCTACGAGGAACAGATCCTGCGGGTGAAACGCGGCACCGTGTACCGGTACTACAAGGCCTTCTACCGGCCGGACAACATGATCGCCCTGGTGATCGGCGACTTTGATCCCGACCACATCGTGCAGGTGCTGGAGGATGCCTACGGCCCCTCCCCCGACGCTCCCCTGCCTCCGTCCCCGGAGATCCCGCCCTTTGACCCGCAGGGTCGCCGGGTGGTGGAGAAGACCTGGCAGTTCCCCAGCACCTACCTGATGGTGGCCCTTCCGGCTCTGCCCCCGGACGATCCCCGGGCGCCAGCCCTGGAGGTCCTGGTGGGGCTGCTGAACAGCGAGGGCGACTCGCCCTTCCTGCAGCAGGTGCTGGCCTCGGATCCCCCGCTGGCCGTGGAGGCCAGCCTCTCCTACGACAAGCACCTGGGGCTCAATGTGGTTCAGTTGACGGCCCGCCCGAACTCCCCGGCCGACGCCCGCCGGGTGCTGCAGGCCCTGGAGCAGACCCTCTCGGACCTCTCCTGGATCACCGACGACATGGTGTACCGCACCCGAACGGCACTGCGGGCCGAGCACGCCTTCGCCACCGAGAGTTTTACCTACGAGGGAATGTACCTGGCCTATTGGGTGGCCCTCGGCGGCAGTTATGACCTGTACCATCGCTTCTACGAGGGCATCCGGCGGGTGACCCCTGAAGAGGTCCGGCAGGTGGGCCAGGCCTTGTTCCACCCCCTCCGGTATGTGGCCGTCCTTGTGGGACCGGGAGGAAAACAATGACTCTGCGAAATCGCTGGCTTCTGGGGCTTTCGCTGGTGGCCTTCCTGGGGCTCGGGTGTACCCAGAAAACGGAAAAGCCCATCGTCAAAACCGTGTTGCCCAACGGCCTCACGGTGATCGTGAAGACCGTTCCCGGCACCCCGGTGAGTGCCGTTCACCTGCTGGTGGGCCACCGGATGGCCTTTGAAAAGAACCCCGGCGAGAGCAACCTGGTGCAGATGATGCTGAGCCAGGGGGCCGGGGAGATGGACCGCGCGGCCATCGCTCGCCACCTGGAGGAACTGGGGGCCCAGTTGAAGACCTACGACAACCCCTACTTTCCCTTTGACGACTACTACAACTCCCGGGACTTCGCCTATGTGCGGTTGAAGGTGCTCTCGGAGAACCTGGAGCCTGCCCTTCGGCTCTTCGCCACCTTAGTGCGGCATCCCACCTTTCCGGAACAGGAACTGGCCCGGGTTAAGGCCCGGGTGCGGGCCACGCTCCAGGAGGCCCAGGTGATTCCCGACAAGGTGGCCCGAAACCGGTTCTACGGCCTGATGTTCCAGGGTTCTCCCCTGGCTCATCCCATCCTGGGTACCCTGGAGTCCGTGGCCCGGATCCGCCGCGAGGACCTGGTCCGGTACCATCAGGCGGCCTATGTGCCGGGCAACTGCATCCTGACGGTGGTGTCCGACCGCCCGGCGGACTGGGTACTCCAGCAGGTGCAGGCCCTCCTGGGGGATTGGTCGGGGACACCGCAGCTGGCCCCGGATTCCGCTGCCCTGGCACCGCCGGAACCGGTGTCCGTGGAGATCCCGGTGCCCGGTCAGCGGGCGTACCTGTACATGGGCACCAAGATCCCCGGCCTCCAGAGTCTGGACGCTCCAGCCCTGCGGGTGGCAGCCCTGGTGCTCTCGGACCGGATGGCCGGCGAACTCCGTGAGAAACGGGGCCTGGCGTACCGCCTGGGGGCCTTTACCCGGTTCTACAGCCCCGGGGTGGGGATCTTCGCCCTGGTGATGGGGACGAGTTCCAACAAGTATCCCGAAGCCCGGCAGGGCATGGAGGAGATGCTCCGTTCCCTGGTGGAGCAGCCGCCCACAGAGGAAGAGATCCGGCGGGTGGTCAACGCCTCCTGGGGGAGCCATCTCCGGTACCACCAGAAGAAGATCAACCAGGCCTACTTCCTGGCGCTGTACGAGTACCTGGGCCCCGGGTACGAGTATGACCTCTCGCAGATCCACCTGCTCCGGCAGGTGCGGCCCCAGGATGTGGTGCGGGTGGCCAGGGCCTATCTCCAGCCGGACCGGATGGTTCGGGTGGCGGCCGGGGGCTTCTAAGGACCCATGGCCAGGATCTCTCTCCTGATCCCGGCCTACAACGAGCGGGAGGTGGTGCCCCATCTGCTGGAGGAACTGGAGGCCTTCCTCCGCCAGCAGGGGCTGGGGCCCGACGACCTGGAGGCCGTGATCGTGGACGACGGCTCCACGGACGGTACCTTTGCACACCTGCGCCAGGAACTGGCCCGGAGACCCTTCCTCCAGCCCTATGTGAAACTCGGTCGCCACGCCAAGAACCTGGGAAAGACCGCTGCCCTGGTAACGGCCGCCAGCCTGGCCACGGGTGAGGTCTTCGTGGTCTTTGACGCCGACCTCCAGTACACCCTGGAGGACGCCCTGCGTCTCGCCCGGAAAGTGCAGCAAGAGGGGTACGACCTGGTGGTGGGCTGGAAACAGGGGGATTACCCCAAACGGTTCGTGTCCAGCATCTACAACCGGTTGTCCCGCTGGCTCTTCCAGTTGCCCATCCACGACATGAACGCCATGAAGGCCCTTCGGGCCGAGGTCTTTTACCTGCTGGCCCTGCGGAAGGACTGGCACCGGTACATCGTACCCCTGGCGGTGGAACGCGGGTTCACGGTCACGGAGGAGAAGGTCACGCTCCGCCCCCGCCGGGCGGGCCAGAGCAAGTACACGGGGTTCTGGCGGATCGTGGTGGGGATCGCCGACCTCCTGGCCGTCAAGTTCCAGCTGACGGTCATGCGGAAGCCCCTCCTCTATCTGGGGACCCTGAGCGTGGGCTTCTTCGGAGCTGGCCTGGCCGTGGGCCTGTTCGCCCTGTGGCTCAGGTACGGCCTGCATCACGGGTACCGTCCGTTGCTCTATCTCGTGATTCTTCTGCTCATCCTGGGGGCCATCTCCCTGACCCTCGGCCTTCTGGGGGAGGTGGTGTCCGGGGTGGAAGACCGGTTTGATACCCTGGAACGCCGCCTGTTCCGGTGGTTTGAACAGCCCAGGGATTGAGACCAGGAGGTTTGTATGGACATCCAAGGCAAAACCATCCTGCTGCTGGGTGGGGCGGGCGAGGTGGGCATGGCCATCGCCCGAACGCTCCTGGAACACGAAGAAAAACCCGGGAAACTCGTGGTGGCCTCCCTGAAGAAGGAGGAGGCCGAGGCCGCGGTGGCAGAGCTCCAGCAGGAGTTTCCCGGGGTCGGGGTGGAGTTCGCCACCGAGTACGGCAACATCTTTGTCCGGGAGGAGTTCAAGGACCGGGCCTGGTGGGAACTGCAGGCGGACCCGGCGTGCCAGGAGGCTCTGATGGATGACATCCTGAACGAACTCACGCCGGAGATCCTGCAGAATTCCACCGTTTACCAGATGATCCTCCGGCACAAGCCCCACCTCATCGTGGACACCATCAACACGGCCACGGCCCTGGCGTACCAGGATGTGTACACCACGGCCCGGGAGGCCCGGAGCCTGCTGAAGTCCGGTAAAGACGAGGAGGCCCTGCGGGCAGTGGTCCGCCGTCTGCTCTCCACCCTGTACATTCCCCAGCTGGTGCGGCATGTGCAGATCCTGCATCGGGCCATGGAAGAGGTGGGCGTGCAGCTCTACCTGAAGGTGGGTACCACGGGCACCGGCGGTATGGGCCTCAACATCCCGTATACCCACGGGGAGGAGCGACCCTCGCGGGTGTTGCTTTCCAAGTCTGCCGTGGCCGGAGCCCATTCCCTGCTGCTCTTCCTGGCCGACCGCACGCCCAGGGGTCCCATCGTCAAGGAGATCAAGCCCGCCGCCCTCATCGCCTGGAAGGCCATCGGCTCGGGCCGGATCCGCAAACGGGGCCGCGAGTTTCCCCTGTACCAGGTGTCCCTGGACCAGGCGGTGCCCCTCAAACCCGGCGAGACCTTTGACCTGCGACGGTTCCCGGAAAGCCCGGCCAGCGACGCCTACCTGGAGGCCGTGTTCGTGGACACCGGCGAGAACGGGGTCTTTTCCCTGGAGGAGTTCAAGGCCATCACCACCCTGGGGCAAATGGAGGCCGTCACCCCCGAGGAGATCGCCGCGGTGGTCCTGGACGAGATCCGGGGCGACAACACCTCCTTTGATGTCGTCTCGGCCCTGGACGCCTCGGTGATGGGACCCACCTACCGGGCGGGGTTCCTGCGGCCCCTGGTGATCCGCCGGCTGGAACGCGAGATCCAGCGGACCGGCCTCAATTCCGTGGCCTTTGAGATCCTGGGCCCGCCCCGGCTCTCCAAACTGCTGTTTGAGGCCGAACTTCTGAAACGGTGCTGCGGCACCCTTCCGGCCGTGCTGGCCCTCTCCGAGGAGGACCTGAGCCAGCGCCTCGTGGCCTACCTCCGGGAGCATCCCCGGTTCCTTCAGGAGATCCTGGCCGTGGGCCTGGCCGTGCTCCTGCCGGATCAGCGCCTGGTGTTCGCCCGCCGCCACGACCGCCTCCTGGACAAACACTGGGAACGGAACCGCTGGACCGTGTCCGAAAGCCAGCTGGAACACTGGGCCCACAGCGAGTGGATTGACCTGCGCCCGAAGAACATGAAACAGTGGAAAAAACGCCTGAAGAAGCTCCTGGACGAACTGGAAACCGGGAACACCAGCACCGGGTCCCGGTACGATCGGTCGCTGGACCAGTGGCCCACCAACGAAAAGGGGGAACCCCTGGTGGATCCCGGGGAAACCGTGGGCTATGTGTTCATTCAGGAAGACCAGGGGGCCCGGAAGAAGCGCTGATCTGCTGGAGTCGCCTATCGCAGGATGAAGGACCGCTCGCGTACGAGCACAGGGGTGCTCCGATTGTACGAGCACCTGCTCCACCGCCTGGGTCCCCAGGGATGGTGGCCCGGGGACACGTCCTTTGAGATCGCCTTAGGGGCTTTGCTCACCCAGAACACGGCCTGGCGGAATGTGGAACAGGCCCTCCAGCGCCTCCGGGCCCGCGGCTGGCTCACCCCTGAAGCCCTGGCCCGGGCGCCCCGGAAGGACCTGGAAACCCTGCTCCGTCCCACCGGCTACTTCCGCCAGAAGGCCGAGCGCGTCCAGCGGTTCGCCCGCTGGTGGCTCGCCCAGGGCGGAGAAGCCGGTCTCCGCCGGCTGCCCCTCCCGGAGTTCCGCCGACGCCTCCTGGCCCTGAAGGGCATCGGCCCGGAAACCGCCGATTCCATCCTGCTGTATGCCTTCCACCGGCCGGTCCTGGTGGTGGACGCCTATACCCGCCGGATCCTGAGCCGCCACGGGGTGCCCATTCCCCACGATTACGAAGATCTCCGCCGCTACCTGGAGGACCGACTGCCCCGGGAGGTTTCCCTGTACCAGGAGTTCCACGCCCTGATGGTGGCCGTGGGCAAACGCTTCTGCCGGCCCTCGCCCCGATGCACCGACTGCCCGGTCCAGGAGGTCTGGGGCCCCCCGCAAGGGGTATAATACGAACCGTTCGTCATGCAGTCCTGGCCTCTGCTGCTCTTTGTCCTGTTCCTGGCCCTCACCCTGATCAACTCCCGGTGGGGACTCTACATCAGTCTGGCCTCCGTGGCCGGCTACCTGTTGTTCCCCCATTTCCTGGGTGGTCCTCCCTTCCTGTGGCACGAGCCCCTGGTGCC
>CAZXAO010000080.1:0-7256 GCA_964638465.1 uncultured bacterium
AGCCGGTGGGATTCGAACCCACGACCTTCAGACTGCCAGCCTGACGCTCTCCCAACTGAGCTACGGCCCCACAGGCGGGGCATATTGTATGCCGAACCCCGGCAGTATGCAAGGACCCGCGCTCCCCTTCCCCGGGTTCCTCCAGGATACCCCGTGGAGCCAGGTCCTCAGGAGGGGTATAATCCAGAGACCCGGCACGCCAAACCCGGCGGAGGTTCCGATGAAACCCCTAAAAGAGGGGCTGATGGTGCTCCTGCTGCTGGGGAGCGCCCAGGCCCTACAGAATCACCCCACCGCACTGGTCCTGGACCGCATTGCGGCCACCCCGGTCCAGTACCCCTTGCGGTTCGCTTTCCTGGCCGACTCCCGGCCCAACTTTAACCCCGGAGATCCGGATGCCGACAGCATCTTCCGGATCGCCCGGGAGCAGCTCAACCTGCTCAACCCCCTGTTCGTCCTGCATGGCGGCGACTTTGTACTCCACGGAGAACGGTCCGAGTACTTCCACTTCCTCACCCAGATTGACTCCTTCACCACCAACCTGCTCACCGTGCGGGGGAACCACGAACTCTACGCCGACGAGGGGCCCTGGATGTACGACTCGCTCTTCGGCCCCACGGACTACGCCTTTGATCGGGGACCGTATCGCTTCATCGTCCTGGCCGATTGCCAGCAGAATCCGGCTTCTGGCTCCTTTGGCCACTATATTGACTACCTGATCAGCGAGGCACAGCTGGCCTGGCTGGACTCCCTGCTGTGGGACGCGGAGATCCAGGGTAAGATTAGTTTCGTCTTTGCCCATGTGCCGCCCTATCTGCCCGGCCACGACACCACCTACTGCCTGGGCTACGAGAACTACTATCCCCAGCCCAACTACGAGATGAGCCATACCGAGGAGTTCACGAACCTGCTGGCCGAGTATCGGGTGCCCGTGGCCTTCTTTGGACACCAGCACTTCTACGACCGCCACACCTACCAGGGGGTCACTTATCTGATCAGTGGCGGCGCCGGTTCCCACCTGGTCTATCCCCCGCTCTCACCACCCCCCTACGGTTGCTCGTGTTATCACTTTCTGATGATGACTCTGGACTCTCTGGGGCACCTGCAGGTGGACTTCTACCCCATCGGGGCATCGGCTCCGGATCCGGTTTTCAGTTTTCAGATGGACCTGGTGACCGTACAGGAGGAGGCCCGTAGCCCAGAACCCGCTGGAGGATCAGTGGGAACGCTCCGGCTGTTGCGCGCAGGCCAGCCGGTGGGGTTTCCAGAGGCCGGTGCCCTTTTCCGGGTCAACGGCCAACGGCTTCAGGACTTTCGGGCAAACGAACTCCTGCGCCTTCCCGCCGGACTCTACTTCGTGCGCACCCGCCACCACCGGCTACGCCTCCTTGTCCTCCGCTGAGGCCTGAGGGGCGTCCCTCTGGATCCCGGGCTTAACCTGAAGGCGGGGCGCGTTCCTCTGGTACCCCAGGAGATGGCGATTGCTGAACCGATCCGGTTTGCGTTTCTCCGGGCACCGGCTCACAGCACCGATTGGCCCCTGGGGGCCATACGCTCCCTCTCCTCGCCGTCAATGGTTTTCCCCTGTAGGGGTATACGCGCGGACGGCTTCTCGTTTTCCTTTCCTCCTCTCCCGACCCCAAGGATACGAAGGGGGCACCCCTAAAGGGATTCCTACGGGAGGGGAAAGGGTTGGTACGGTAGGAACGCTCCAACCCCATCGGCACAGACCATTTCCCTCTCCGGGGTCCCCAGGGGATTTTCTCCGAAAATCCCCTGGGGTGGGTCCTGTAGGAGCGGCTTCAGCCGCGATGAACATCCTCTGTCCGAAGTAGGAAAGCGGTGCCAGGGCACCGCACTCCAAAAGGGGGCACCGGGAAAGACAGGGTTTACAGATGCACAGGGAGGCATTTCCGCCCCCTGTTCCCCTGTGGTTCACGGGAACATCGGAGGGAAGGACGGGGATTGCCTTCCAGGAGTCCTGCCCGGAGTCCGGGGGCAGCAGAAAAAGCCCCGGGGGCCTGTGCAGGCCCCCGGGGTCAAAGGCCGTCGTTTTCCGGTGGTTTACCGGGCCACCACCATACGGGCGGTGCGCACGCCGTCCGGGGTGGTGAGCCGCACCACATACACGCCGTTGGCGAGGGAAGTGGCCGGCAGCGTGAGGGTGTGGCTTCCCGGTTCCAGGTTCCCCTGGAACAGCGTGGCCACCCGGCGGCCGCTGACATCGTACACCTCAGCGGTCACCCGACCACGGGTCCTCAGCTGGAAGGCCAGGCGGGCCTCCTCCCGAACCACCGTCGGCTGCAGGTGGAGTTTCACCACATCGGAAGGCCGCAGGGTCCACTCCTCCACGCCCACATCGTTGAACTCCAGCACATTCAGCAGTCCGGTCTCCACGGTCATCCGGGGATAGTCGCTGTTGTCCCGGGCCTCGTAGGCTGCGAAGATCACTTCCTTGTTGCCGTCGTCGTCCAGGTCGTTGCCCAGGGCGATGGCCACCGAGGGGGTCATCCAGTAGTGCACCCAGATGGGGTTCCCCAGGCTATCGGTGAACTGGGCGCTATCCTGCCAGAAGTCCTCAAAGATCACATAGGGCGTATAGGAGGCCGGATCGCCCAGGTCGGTACCGGTGTACTCCAGGTCCACCACCCGGCCGTAGTCGTCGGTGAAGTAGATGTCGGCGCCATCGGCGCCCGGACCGTGGTCCTGGTCGCCCACCCGCAGGCCCAGCAGGGAGTACATGGGGGTGGTATCGTTCTCCATGAACTCCACGGGCCCGTGGATGGTGATCTGGTCGGCGGTGACATCGTCGCCCGCCTCCACCACATAGAACCGGGACCGCAGCAGGGCACCGATCACCATCTCGGGCTTGCCGTCATTGTCCATGTCGTAGGCGCCCACGATCTTGGCGAAGGGATACCGGTCCTCGCTGTCAATGTTGTCAAAGTAAGCCTTGGCCTCGTAGGTATTGGGAGCCGTGGCTTCAATGATCTGGAACCCGATGTTGTTCCAGATCATGACCACCAGATCCTGGAGTCCGTCATTGTCCAGATCGGTGGCGAAGCCGGACACGGAGCTGCCGCCCCAGCCCAGTTCCAGTCGTTTGAACACGGCTTCCACATTCACGGTAATGAAGTGGCTGCCGATGTCGCCCACGATGGAGAAGATGTAGGCGTTGTCAAAGGCGGAGCCACCGTTGTTCACCCAGAGCACCTCCTGGATCCCGTCGGCATCAAAGTCGCCCACCGCCACATCCTCGCACCGATACCGGTCGGGGAACAGGGTGTCGCCTTCAAATCCGAACTCAATGATGCGCTCGGAGGGCACCCAGGTGCCGGTATTGGCGTCGTACTCGCCGTACTCGTTGTCGTTGCCGTTCCACTCGTACACCCACAGGCCCACATGCAGCCGGTTCGTATCGCCGCCGCCGCCGGTCATGGCCACGATGATCTCGCCGTAGCCGTCGCCGTCCAGGTCACCGGTGGTGACGGAACGCGGACCGTAGCCGTAGGGGTTCTCGGTGCCGGTCACGGTCCACACCTCTTCCATGCCGTAGTCGGTCACTTCAAACACATGGATCCGGCCGCCGTTGTAGTAGTCGGTGACGATGATCTCTTTGAGGCCATCCTGGTCCAGGTCGCTCCCGGCGATCACCGCGCGGCTGTAGCCATAGTAGTTGGTATCTGCCAGCATGTAGTCTCCGGGCTGATCCGTGAGGGTGAGGTTGAAGGCGGTATTATCCCCGTCCTGGGCGTTCTGGGCCCAGGCCAGGCGGGGCACTGCCACCAGCAGTGCCAGCACGGTGCCCATTACGGCAACCTTCTTCATCGGACAACCTCCTTTTGATGCGTTTTTTAAGTTTTAAGGCTTTTGCCCTGGCTTCTCAAAACACGAGCCGAACCCCGAACCGCTGGGCATTCTTGAGGCGGCCAAAGTCCAGGTACGAATAGTCCAGGTGGAGCTTCCAGGGGGAGCGGGGAGAGGTCAACTGGAATCCCGCACCGGCGGTGAGGCCCCCCTCCAGGTTCTCGTTAAAGAGGCCCCGGTAGCCGGCCCTCAGGGCCAGGTAGCGTCCCACGGTGACCTCCGCGCCCAGGTTCAGGTAGGCGTAGTTATCGTTCGGCGTCACAAAGTCCATGGCCCAGATGCCAGGGAGCAGGGGCAGGGGGCCGGAGAGCCCCACCTGGAACCGGGTGGGCAGGTCAAAGGCATCCGTCCGGAGGTCGGCCACCACATTGGGGGTGTGATTCGGGTTGCGGTTCGGGTCAATGTTGTAAATGAACCGGGTGTCCTCACCCAACAGGCGCATTTTGCCGCCGAAGTTGGAGAGGTTCATCCCCAGCTGGATACCGTGGAAATCCGTATCAAAGTGGATCCCGAGGTCTACGGCGTATGCGGAGGCGCCCATGTGCCAGATCTGTTCGGAGATGTACTTGAAGGCGAAGCCGAAGGAAAAGCGGTCGGTGAAGGGCACCCCGTAGGCCACGGCCAGGGCCAGGTCGTTCACTTCAAAGGTCTCGCCGGTGCCTTCGGGGGCATCTTCGGTGCGGACCTTCATCTCGCCCGAGCCCAGGTAGGTCATGGAAGCGCCCAGGGTACCCCGCTGGGGCAGGGGCCACACGACCCCCACATAGCCGAAGCGGATCCCCGCGATCCACTGGGCCTGGTTGAAGAGCACCTGGCGCCGGTTCACCTGGCTCAGGCCTGCGGGGTTCCAGTAGAGGGCCGAGGCATCGTTGGCCACGGCCACGAAGGCCTCGCCCATGGCGGTGGCCCGCATGCCCACCCCGATCTTCAGGAACTGGGCCGCGCGGGTGCCCACATTGGACACGGCCCCGGCGGTACCCACCAGCAGCAGTGAAAGCAACGCGATGCGTTTCATGGTCCACCTCACTTAATCACGGCAAACTTGCCGATGGCCGAGCCCACCCGTTTCCCGTTGACATAGCCTTCCACATGGAACACATAGAGGCCGTAAGCGATCTCCTGGCCGAACTTGTTCTGCAGGTTCCAGGCGTGCACCGAGGGGCTCAGGTAGCCATCTTCACCGGGGAAGTGGCGCAGGGTCTTCACGAGTTCTCCGTTGATGGTGTACACGCGGATCACCGCCTCCTCCGGCAGGTTGATGAAGTGGATCTCGCGTTCCCCTCGGCCGAATCGGATGTACTCGTCCTTAATCTCCCAGCGGGCTGCCACCACATAGGGGTTGGGCACCACGGCCACCCGATCCAGCTGGCTCCGGACGGTGTCCTCGGCGATGGTGGGCGCCGCCACGCGGAAGTACACGGTATCCGCCGGCGTGAGTGGAGCGTAGAACCACAGGTACATCACATCCCCTGGCTGGGGCGGCAGGTACACGGAGTCGCTGTCGCCAGCAAAGGGGTACTTGAAGATAATCTGGTAAAGCGGCGTGTTGCCCTCCGGGGAATAGATGGACAACTGGTCGTTGCCGTAGGGATCGTCAATCACGGAGTCGCCGTCGGCCTCCTGGTACATGAAGGTGGCCGGGATCACGCGGTCGCCCTGCAGGAGGGACACGCGGAACTTCATGGGCACATTGGAAACATAGGAGCCCGTGGACTTGTACCGGTACGCCGTGTCCGGCTCCCCGATCTCAATCATCACATGGTACGGCAGCCAGCGGAACACCGAAGCCTGCTCCACATAGAGGTTGGACCCGCCCGGTGACCAAACCAGGGTGTCCAGGCCCTGGCGGGTCTCCGCGGTCACGAGGAACCGAAGGCCGTCCACGATGGGGGCGCCGTCTTCGCCGTGGATGTAGGGCATTCCGGAGGCCAGCAGGGTGGCCTCGCCGTCCTGGAGGCGCTCCACGGTCCAGGTGGTATCCGTGCCGGTGGAATCAAACTGGACGGTCAACCGGTACTCGGCATTGGCCAGGTCGTAGGGGTTGGCCACCTGTGCCTCAAAGCGGCTGGTGGTCACCAGGGTGGAGTGGGTGGAATCCAGGGTGACCTCGGGTTCGGTGAAGCCGAGCGGCGGGGCCGTGGGGATCACCCGGACGATGGCCGGGTTGTTCTCCACCGGATACAGGGAACTCATCATGGGGGGTACCAGGAGGGAGGTATCGCCCTGGTTGTAGGAGAGGACGGCGTACCAGTAGGTCTTGCCCGGGGTCACGGTGCTGTCCACGAAACTGTGGCGAAGACCGCTGTCGTCGCCCAGGTAGAAGTGCACGCCGTTCACGCCGATGGGAGCGAAGCCGGTGACGCCATCCACCTTGTCGTACTGGGCCAGGGGTTGGTACCACACCAGGCGGCCCAGGGCATCGGTCACCGGGTCGCCCCAGGAGGCGCCGCCGTCCTCGGAGCGGTACACCAGGTAGCCCTCAAAGCCCTCGGCGGTTTCCGGGGAGTCGTCCCAGTAGAGGGTTACCCGGTACCGATCGGGCACAGCCATCACCCGGGGTGGGGGCGGGGCTTTGGGGAACTGGTAATCGCGGTCGTAGATGATCTGGGCAAACCGGGCGTTGTCGTAAAGATCTGCGGAGTCTTCGCCCATGACGATGGCGATGGAAAACCGCTGGGTTTCGCCGCGGGCCAGGCGGAAGTAGCCGGACCCGAACACGGTGATGTAGTCGCCGGGTCCGGGGTTCACATCATACACACCCGGCCGCAGCAGGTTGAACATGGCCGAGTCGTTGTAGGCGAAGAGGCCACCGGTTCCGTAGGGGAAGGAGTACACCGAGGTGAGGCCCAGTTCCTGGCCCGATTCGTCCTTGGGGGTTTCCAGGAGGCGGAACCCGAGCATGCCGCACTGGTACGGTCGGCCGTCGGCGCCGAACCCCATGCCATCCTGGTCATAGACGATCACCATGTTGTTGTCGGCATCAAAGGAGTACATGTCGTCGCTGAAGTCGGAGCCCGGCCCACCGATCCGGTAGTCGCCGAAGTATCCCACCACCATGGAGTCCAGGTCGTAGTCCGAGATGTTGGTGATCTCGTAGGTGAAGATGATGAGGTCCTCCACCACGGAGGCGGCCCACTGGTACCCGCGGACCTTCACCAGGAGGCCCAGGCCGCTCACCTGGTCGTTGTCAGCGTAGGGCAGGTAGATGGGGTTGCCCTCGGGGTTGCCGGGCCGGAAGTCCAGGTTGAAGCTGTCGGACATCACGAAGAAGGACTCCTGGTCGCCGCGGATCACCTCAACGACGCTGTCCGGGCCCACCACCTCGTTGTAGGCACCGGCCCACTTCCCGCGCAGGTTCTTGACGGTGTCGCCGTAGGCGTTGACATAGG
>CAZXAO010000081.1:0-3264 GCA_964638465.1 uncultured bacterium
GTCCACCACCACAAAGTTGAAGTAGCGGTGGAACACGCGGTGGAACTCAAAGTTCTCGTAGAACCCGGCCAGGTCCTGGAGCAGGCGAGCGTACTGGTGCAGCCGGAAACGGTCCAGGGGTAGCAGTTGCCCGTAGGGAAGGCGATGGGTTGCCGGTTCAAAGTCAAAGAGGTTGCCCAGCATAAAGCGGTAGGTGTTCCGGATCTTCCGGTAGGAGTCCACCATCCGGGCCAGGATCTCCGGGCCCAGTCGGACATCCTCGGTGTAATCCGAGGAGGTCACCCACAGGCGGAGCACATCGGCCCCATAGCGGTCAATGATCTCCTGGGGCGAGATGACATTTCCCAGGGACTTATGCATGGCGCGGCCCTGTTCGTCCAGGGTCCAGCCGTGGGTGATCACGGCCCGGTATGGCGGTTCGCCGCGTTCGGCCATAGCGAGCATCAGGGAGGAGTTGAACCAGCCCCGGTGCTGGTCCGAGCCCTCCAGATAGACATCCGAAGGCCAGGCGAGGCCCCGGTCTTCACGCAGAACGATGAGGTTGGTGGCGCCGGAGTCAAACCACACATCCAGGATGTCGGTTTCCCGGCGAAACCGGGGGCTCCCGCACTTCGGGCAGGTGGTGCCCTCGGGTAGAAGTTCGCTTACGGGTCTCTCGTACCAGGCATCGGCCGTTTCCTGGAGGAAGATCCGGGCCACATGCCGCATCACCCGGGGGTCCACCAGGGGTTCTCCGCAGTCTTCGCAGTAGAACACCGGGATGTTCACGCCCCAGGCCCGTTGTCGGGAGAGCACCCAGTCGGGGCGTTCCTTGACAGAGTTATAGATTCGGTTGATGGTTTCCGGCGGATGCCACCGGACCCGTTCAATGGCCTTTAACGCCCGTTTCCGGAGGTCCTGGTGGTCTACGGAGAGGAACCACTGGGTGGTGGCGCGAAAGATGAGGGGGCTTTTGCAGCGCCAGCAGTGGGGATAGGGGTGGGTCAGGGTTTCCAGGTGGAGGAAGTGGCCCCGGCGGCGGAGCACCTCCACGGCCTGTTCTGAGCCCTCCTTGCCCACGAAGCGTCCTTCAACCTCCGGGCCGGCCTCGGCGGTGAATCGGCCGGCCTCATCCACAGGAGAGAACACCTCCAGGCCATACTGGCGGCCCACCTCAAAGTCTTCTTTGCCGTGGCCCGGGGCGATGTGGACCACACCGGTGCCTTCGGTGAGGGTTACGAAGTCGGCGAGGATGCCGGGGGAGGTGCGGTCCTCAAAGATGGGATGAGCGAAGACCACGCCCTCCAGGTCGCGGCCGGGGATCCGCTGGAGCCGGTGGTACCGGGTCCAGCCCACGATCTCGGCCACCACGGGCAGCAGGCGTTCTGCCAGCAGCACCCGAACCTTCTGGCCGTCCCGGGTTTCCACCTCGGCCAGCACATAGTCGTAGTCCGGGTGAAAGGCGAAGGCCCGGTTGGCGATCAGGGTCCAGGGCGTGGTGGTCCAGACCACCAGGCGGACCCTGTCGTCCAGCCGGCCCCGGGGATCGTGGACCACGGGGACCCAGAAGAACAGGGAGGGTGAGGTTTTCTCCTGGTATTCCACCTCAATCATGGCCAGGGCCGTGCGGCAGGAGGGGCACCAGTGGATCGGCATCCGGCCCCGATACACATATCCCTGTTCCACCAGGTCTGCGAAGATTTCCACCTCGCGTCCCTCAAACTCGGGCGACATGGTGAGGTAGGGGTGTTCCCAGTCCCCGAAGACTCCGAGCCGTACGAACTCCTCCCGCTGGACCTCCACCCACTTCCGGGCGAAGTCGCGGCACTTCTTCCGGATCCGGATCCGGACCTCGGGATTGCGGAGGCGATCCGGGTCGTTGCGAACTTCGGCAAACTCGGGGTCCTTGTGGACTACCTCCCGCTCAATGGGCATGCCGTGGTTATCCCAGCCCGGGACAAAGGGGGTGTAATGACCCCGGAGGGCCTTGTACTTCACCAGAAGGTCCTTGAGGACCTTGTTGACGGCGTGGCCCAGGTGGATGTGGCCGTTGGAGTAGGGGGGACCGTCGTGCAGGATGAAGGGGGGATCGTGCCGGTGTCGTTCCAGCATCGCCTGGTACACCCGTCGTTGTTGCCACCATTCCAGCAGGGTGGGTTCCCGTCGGGGAAGGTTTGCCCGCATGGGAAACTCGGTCTTCGGAAGGTTTAAGGTTTCGCGCCACTGACCTTTCATCGTCCATGACCTCCTGAGTACAACAAAAGCACCAGTCCTCCCACCGCCAGGGTGGCCAAAAGATCCCGGGCCAGGTGGGGATGTTCTTCCACAGGTGGGGAAAGGCCGTCCACCCGGGTAGCGGGTTCCCGGGCCGCGGGGTATCGGTCCTGGTACTCTCCCACCAGGGTGCGTTGCCAGCGGTAGGCGCCCCGGTCCGAATTCCGGAGGCCCAGCCACAGCCGCAGGATCACCCGGCGGCTCACCCGGGAGTTCCACCAGCCGGTGCGGTGTTTCTCCAGGTGCACCTGGAGGGGACGGAACTCCAGCACCGGTCCCCGCTCAGGTGCCAGCACGTACCCTGCCTCCTGGAGGTAGCGGTCCAACAGGGGTTCCACCACCCACTGATGGGGTTCCCCGGCCACCTGGGGTTGCAGGGTCAGGGTTTCGGGGAGGGAAAGGGACACCTGCGTCAGGGCCCGGATCAGGGCCCTGTGCACCGCCTCCCAGTCATCGGGGACCGGGGCGATTTGCCACACCAGCACGAGAAGCAGGTATCCCACGGATCAATGCTCGCTTCCTGGTTTACCGTTGCATGATGTAGGTCAGGGAGAACCGCTGGTTATGGGGATCTCCGGGTTCATAGAAGGCGTAGATGCGGGAATCGTTGCCGTAGTCCAGCTGGAGCGGCCCGGCCCGGAAGCCGAAGCCAAAGGTCATGCCCTTCCGGGCACCCATTTTGTCCAGGAAGTACCCCACCCGGACGGAAAGCAGGTTCATCAGGGTGTACTCCACCCCCACATGTTTGAAGGCTTCCTCCAGGACCCAGCCGATCCCGTGTTGCTCCAGGTCGTCGGAGAGGCCCACCAGCACCTTGTTGACATCGCCGGCCACGGTGAGCCGGTGCACCTCGTTCCAGAGGGGGCGGTAGGCCACGCCCAGTCGGAGCAGATACGGCAGGTCTTCCCGTCGGCCGGAGCCGGTGAACTTCAGGCCGGGCCCCAGGTTGTCCACCACGGCGGCCAGGGTCAGGCCGGGAATCCGGGTCTTGTAGTACAGGCCCGCCCCGAG
>CAZXAO010000081.1:3274-7222 GCA_964638465.1 uncultured bacterium
CCTTGATGACCTCTGGAGGTGCGAGGAAACTGCGAATGAGTTTCCCGGAGAAACCCAGGCCCAGCCGGGGATTCAGCTGGAACCCGTAGGCCAGGGTAAAGGCGTAATCGGCGGGTTTCCAGGAGCCCACATAGTTCCCGTCGGCATCATAGGCGTCCACATTGCCCAGGTTCAGGTAGATGATGTGGCCGCCCAGCACCCCCTGTTTCAGGGGATGCACGAAGCCGGCGAACTCGTAGAACATGTCCTTGGCCAGGGCAGGCAGCCAGGGGGCATGCACCAGGGAGAACTGGGTTTCCTGGAAAAAGGCCAGGCCGCCGGGGTTGTAGTAGCTGGCCGTTGCGTCGTCGGCCACGGCGGCGAAGGCAGCCCCCATCCCTGCGGCCCGGGCTCCTGGGAAGATGGTCAGGAAAACGGCCCCTGCTTCCGTGGCAGAGGCCAGAAGAGGGGTTACCGGGGACAAAACGAAGATTCCCCACAGCATCAGGCGTTTCACGGACATTCGAGATTCACCTCCAGTGGTCGTTGCGTTGGCCCTTATGGTAACTCAAGGCCCAGAGCATTGCAATGTGTGCCTTAGCGCTCCAGGCGGTGGGGCGTATAATAGGCACCTTCAACGATCCTCGCGTGGCGAGATCCAACCCGAGAAAAGGAGGACACCCGTGAAGGGGCTCAAGTGGAAGATTGCGTTGATCCTCGGCCTGGTGTTGCTTGCCCTGTGGTCCCTCTATCCGACCTTCCGCTACTACACCCTGTCGCCGGAGGCCCGGGCCCAAATTCCCCGCTCGGAACTCCTGAACCTCAAGAAGAAGAGCATCAACCTGGGGCTGGACCTGCAGGGCGGCATGTACATCCTGCTGGAGGTGGACCGTTCCAAACTGAAACCCGAAGAGGTGGAGGGGGCCGTAGACCGTGCCATTGAGGTCATCCGGAACCGGATTGACCAGTGGGGTGTCTTTGAACCCTCCATCCAGAAGATCGGCGAGGGCCGGATTCTGGTGCAACTCCCCGGCGTGTTGGACCGCGAGCGGGCGCGTTCTCTGATCGGCCGAACTGCTCAGCTGGAGTTTCACCTGGTGGCGGACGACCGCATCGTGGCCGATGTCCTGGAACGCCTGGACGAAAAACTGCGGCAGCTCCAGGGAACCGGAGCGGATACTGCCCGGCTTTCCCCCGAGGATTCCCTGGCCCGCGAACGCCCCTTCTCTTCCCTGCTAAGGGTGGATCCCCGCAGTGGAACCATGGTGGTGGAGGAGGACGACTGGCACAGGGTGGACTCCCTGCTGGCCCTGCCCGAGGTGCAGGCAGTGCTTCCCAAGGGGTATCGCTTTTACTGGGGAAAGACCTTTGAACACGAGGGCCAGAAGTATCGCCAGCTTTTCCTTTTGAAGGCGGAACCCGAACTTACCGGGGCCCATATCAAGGACGCCAAACACACCATCGGCAGTGGCACGGATCCCAAGGTGGCGAACCGGCCTATTGTGCTGCTCTACTTTGACCGCCAGGGGGCGGCCCGCTTCGCCCGGATCACCGGCGAGAATGTGGGCAAACGCCTGGCCATCGTGCTGGACAATGTGGTCCAGTCGGCTCCGGTGATCCAGGAGCGAATCTCCGGTGGGAGTGCCCAGATCACCGGCATCACCAGCATGGAGGAGGCCAAGGAGCTGGCCGTGGTGCTCCGGGCTGGCGCCCTTCCCGCTCCGGTCAGGGTTCTGGAGGAGCGCTCCGTGGGGCCGCTCCTGGGCAGCGACAGCATCCGCCGGGGCATTCGGGCACTCCTTATCGGGTTCCTGGCCGTGGTGCTCTTCATGGGCATCTACTACCGGATGGCCGGCTGGATCGCCGACCTGGCCCTCCTGCTCAATCTGCTCTTTATCCTGGCCCTGCTCGTGGGGTTCCACGCCACGCTGACGCTCCCCGGGATGGCCGGTCTGATCCTCACCGTGGGCATCGCGGTGGACGCCAATGTGCTGATCTTTGAACGCATCCGGGAGGAACTGCGGGCCGGCAAGTCGGCCCGGGTGGCCGTGGACACGGGCTACAAACGCGCCACCATCACCATCCTGGACGCCAACCTTACCACCCTGATCGCTGCCCTGGTGCTTCTCCGGTACGGTTCGGGCCCCATCCGCGGCTTTGCCGTGGTGCTCGCCCTGGGCATCGTCATCAGCTTCTTCACCGCCATCTTCGTTACCCGTGTGATCTTTGACTACCTGATTTATGCGCGCCACAGGGAGCGCCTGTCTATCTAAAGGAGGCAACCATGGAATTCTTCAAGCAGACCCACATTGACTTTATGGGAAAACGCCGGATCGCCTTCCTGGTTTCCGGGCTGCTTCTCCTGCTGAGCCTGGGGGTCCTTTTCCTCCACGGAGGCCCGAAGTACGGCATTGACTTCACCGGGGGCAACCTGGTGCAGATCCATGTGGAGCCCCATCTGGACATCAGCCAGGTGCGGGCCGTGGTGGCCGAACTGGGCATCACGGGGGCGGAGGTGCAGAACTTCGGCGAGGCCAATGAGTACCTCATCAAGTACAAGGAAGAGGTGGACCCCTCGGAGATCCAGCGAGCCCTGGAGGAGAAGTTCCAGGTTCAGGTCCGCATTGACCGAACCGAGAAGGTGGGGCCCCGCATCGGGGAGGAGATCAAGCGGCAGGCCATCTGGGCCATCTCTATCGGCCTGCTGCTCATGCTGATCTACATTACCGTCCGGTTCAGCTTTGAGTTTGGCGTGGGTGCCGTACTGGCCCTTTTCCACGATGTGCTCATCACCCTGGGCATCTTCACCCTGCTCAATCGCGAGGTGACCACCGCCATCGTGGCCGCCCTGCTGACCATCGTGGGGTACTCCATCAACGACTCCATCGTGGTCTCGGACCGGATCCGGGAGAACACCCGCCGCATTACGGCCAAGACGCCCCTGGGACGCCTCGCCGAGATCTTTAACCGGAGCATCAACGAAACCCTGTCGCGGACGGTGATTACCTCACTGACCACCTTGCTGGTGCTGATCGCACTCCTCGTCTTTGGTGGGCCGGTGATCTTTGACTTCGCCCTGGCGCTCACCATCGGGGTGGTGGTGGGGACCTACTCGTCCATTTTCGTGGTGGCCAGCCTGGTGCTGGAATGGGAGGGCCTGAAACGACGCAAGGCCAAGGTGTAGCCCCACCGCTCCGTCGGATCGGTGTGGTGCTGAATGTCAAGCGTCCCCAGGTGGGGGAGGCGCTGGAGACCCTGCGTCGCCTCACACCAGAACCCCTGGTGCTCGCGGCATCGGACCAGGAGATGGCGCAGCCAGGTCAGGACCGCGTGGTGCCCGATGAAGCCCTGGCACAGGAGAGCGAGGTGGTGATTTCCCTGGGCGGCGATGGAACCTTTCTGCGGGCCGCCCGCCTGGCCCGGGGCACCCCGGTGCTGGGCATCAATCTTGGAGGACTCGGGTTCCTGACCGTTTACGCGCCCAGCCAGATTCCCACCATCGTGGAGCACCTGACCCGGGGGCGGTATACCCTGGAACCCCGCATGACCCTGGAGGTGGATCACCGGGGCCAGACCTTCACGGCCCTCAACGATATGGTGATCACCGCCACGGGGGCTGCCCGACTGATCCATATCCAGGTGTGGTACCAGGAGGAATTCCTGGGAGCCTACAAGGCCGACGGCGTAATCGTCTCTACACCCACGGGGTCCACTGCCTACAATCTGGCCGCCGGCGGGCCCATCGTCTATCCGGAGCTGGAGGTCATGGTGGTCACCCCCATCTGTGCCCACACCCTCTCGCTCCGGCCCGTGATCCTGCCCGCCTCCGGTCGCTTAAAGGTGCAGGCGGTGGGGCGAGGCGTGGGCATCCTGCTCTCGGCCGATGGTCAGCAACAGACCGAACTGGCGTCTGGCGAGGAGGTCTGGATCCAGCGGGGCCGGGAGGCCGTCAGGATGGTGCGACTCCCC
>CAZXAO010000082.1:0-7197 GCA_964638465.1 uncultured bacterium
GAGTCTGAAGACCGACAAGGCCAGGGAAGCAGCGGCCAAACTGGGCATTGAAGACCCGCTAACCTCAGAGAAGTGCCTGGCGTGCCACACCACGGGCTTTGGCCAGGGCGGCTACGCCCTGGACGCCCCGGCAGCCCACAACGCCAAGTTTGAGGGCGTGGGCTGTGAGGCCTGCCACGGGCCGGGCTCGGCCTACAAGAAGATGAGCGTGATGAAGAAGATCACCGCGGGGGAGTATAAGCCCGAGGACTACGGCCTGGTGATGCCCACGGAACAAACCTGCCTGCAGTGCCATGCCCAGGGCAAGGGCTGCCCCTTTGAGAAGGACTTCAACTTTGAGAAGATGGCGGCCCAGATTGCCCACCCGCTGCCGGAAAAGTAAGGCAGAATCGGCGCAGAACCAGAACAGGGCGGCTCCTTTCCGAGCCGCCCTGTTCTCTTTTAGAGCTTTTGGACGATCAGCCTGCAGGTACCGACTCCACCATCTCCAGGAACATCCGGTGGATCTCCGGGGTCGGGACCACCTCCGGGTGGAAGGTGGCGCCCAGGAAGGGACCCTGCCGGACCAGCACGGGATCCCCCTGGTGCTCGGCCAGCACTTCCACCTCGGGCCCCACCTCCAGGATTCGGGGTGCCCGGATGAACACCGCCGGTACCGGTCCGATTCTCTGGACCTCTAAGGTGACCTCAAAGCTCTCCCGCTGCCGACCATAGGCGTTGCGTTCCACCACGATGTCCAGGAACCCCAGGGTGAGCACCCGGGGATCCGGCCGGGCCAGGCGCCGGGCCATCAGGATCACACCCGCACAGGTCCCGAAGACCGGAACCCCACGGTCCTTCAACCGCCGGAGGGGGGATTCCAGGCTTTCCACCCGGATCAGCCGGGTCATGGTGGTGCTTTCGCCGCCGGGGATCACGAGGCCCTGGAGGTCCTCCATCTGCTCGGGTCGGGTGACCCGGACCGGAGAAACGCCCAGGCTTTCCAGCACCTGGGCGTGTTCCTCAAAGTCGCCCTGAAGGGCAAGGACGCCGATGGTCATCGGTTACCAGCCCCGCGTTTGCAGGAGTTCTTCTTCCTTCAACTTACTCACATCAATGCCGGGCATGGCCTCGCCCAGTCCCCGGGAGATCTCGGCGAGTTTCTTGGGATCGTTGTAGTAGGTCACCGCCTGGACGATGGCCTTGGCCCGCTTCAGGGGGTCTTCGGACTTGAAGATGCCGCTACCCACGAACACGGACTCGGCCCCCAGCTGCATCATCAGGGCGGCGTCGGCCGGCGTGGCGATCCCGCCGGCGGCAAAGTTGGGCACCGGCAGTTTGCCATGTTCGGCCACATACTGCACGAGCTCCAGAGGAGCCTGGAGTTTCTTGGCCTCGGCGAAGAGCTCGTCGGGCCGCCGACTCTGGAGTTCCCGGATCTGTTTCTGGATGAGCCGCATGTGTCGGACCGCTTCCACAATGTTGCCGGTGCCGGCCTCCCCTTTGGTCCGGATGAGGGCTGCGCCCTCGGCGATGCGGCGCAGGGCCTCGCCCAGGTTCCGGGCTCCGCACACGAAGGGTACCTTGAAGGCGTGTTTGTCAATGTGATGTTCCTCGTCGGCCGGGGTGAGCACCTCGCTCTCATCAATGAAATCCACCCCTAAGGCCTCCAGGATCTGGGCCTCCACGAAGTGGCCGATCCGTACCTTGGCCATCACCGGAATGGAAACGGCCTCCATGATCTTAAGGATGATCTCCGGATCGGCCATGCGGGCTACACCCCCCTGTTTGCGGATGTCAGCGGGGACTCGTTCCAGGGCCATCACCGCTACGGCCCCGGCCTCTTCGGCGATCTTCGCCTGCTCGGGGTTGGTCACATCCATGATGACCCCGCCCTTCAACATCTGGGCAAGCCCGATCTTCGTCTTCATCGTGCCCGTGAGGATGGCCATGGGATTCACCTCCTTGAGCCCAAAATCATAAATCCGCCCGGAAAACCGGTCAATGCGGCCCTTTCGCCCTCACCGCAGGTGGAGCACCTTCCAGGTGCGGGTATGCGGACCCACCCGGGCCCGCAGAAAGTAGGGACCCGCGGGATAGGTCCGAAGGGTGACCGGGATTCCGTGCAACCCTGCTGCGAGCCGCAGGGAGTCGTGCCAGAGCCGGCGTCCCTGCAGGTCGTAGAGGGCCAGATGAACCGTGGCGGCCGTGGGCAGGGCCACCTGGAACACCAGCCGACTGCGGGTCGGATTCGGGTACACCGGACCCAGGCGAAGGATCCGGGGCCGGGGGCTTCCCTCCTCCACGGAGAGGCCATAGAGCGGAAGTTCCAGATATTCCCGGTCGGTTCGGGCATCCGACTGGAGCGTGAGCTGCAGCAATGCCGTGGAATCCGGGAAGGAGGGCTCAATCCACAGGAGGTACTGCAGGTTGCGGGCTGTGTCGCCCGGCGCCAGACTGGCCAGGGTGACCACCGAGTCCAGCAGGACTACCTGGGGATGCAAACTGCTCAGGGTGAGCACCAGGTTGGTGGCCGGAGCCGTGCCCGAGTTGGTCACCTCCAGGGTAACCTGAAGACTGTCGCCGGGCTCAATCCACCCGTTCGCCTGGGACGAAGGAGCATCACTCACCGCCAGGTAGCCGGTGGTGTGAACCCAGACCTGCACCGGCATATAGGGAGGCACCGTAGTGATCCGCAATGCCCGGAAGGATTCCAGCGGTGCAGCGTGCTCTGCGTAGTTGCTGTTGTACACATACTGCAGCCCGGTGACGGCCCCCGGGCTCTCCGTACCCACCGTACACGAGGAGGGATCCGAAACCGTGTGGTACAGGATTTCCACTACGCCGTCCCCGGTGGGCGTGGGCCGGTAGGCAGGGTCGTACAGGATCACCTGGAAGGTCTCGGGATCCCCGTTCCCAAAGTGGGGGACCGCATCAAACTCCACGATCCACCGGTGGTTCGCCTCGTCCGACCAGAAGTACACGGAGCCCCCCTGGGAGGGATCCAGGTCGTCCCAGAAGGGGGCGATCAGGTTCCGGGGACCAGAGGCGTCCGGGATCGGTGTGTTGGCACCGAAGCGATAGGTGGACCCTCCCAGTTCCAGGAAGCCGTTGGAGGAGATCCCGATGCGGGTAAAGGTGTCCCCGTAGAACACGAAGGCAAAGGGCAGGGGCAGGGTAGCGGTGTCGGCGTCGGCGTGGGCTACCCGGGGCACCTCCTGACCCGGGCCCGGCGGCGCAATCTCGGTCCACTGGAACAGGGGCGCCTGGGTGGTGAGGGTGTCCGTGTCGTCGTAGATGTAATAGCCGTACTCGTCCGGACCCACGGGGCCCGTGTCCGCACTGGACCCGCCGATGGTCAGCGTGGCGTTCAGGGTATCCTGCAGGGTGAAGGTTCCGGCCGGGGCCTCCAGCAGGAAGTTCAGAGAGACCACGATGTTGGCCGGCGTACCCGGGGCGATGTGAAGGTGCAGGGGGTTTGACAGGAGGGTGGTGTCGCCTGGCGCCAGGCCGCTGCCCACGGCCCGGGGATCGGAAAAAACCACATAGATGTTGGAGAGCCCATAGAGATGGGTGGCCTGGGTGGCCTGGTGCCCACCGTTGGTCACCCGGGGATAGAGGGCCAGGTTTTCGCCGGGTTCGGCAACGCCGTTGACGTTGCCAAGGGGCGGAGAATCGTCCACCACCAGCTCCAGGATGCGGTAGTGGGGGGCCGCTACGATGAGGGAAGGCAGTCCCCGGTGCCAGGTGCCTTCACTGGCCTCCACGGTCAGGGCCAGCTGCAGGGTATCCCCATCGTGAAAGTTGCTTCCCACCTGAATCTGCCAGGCCTGGGGCAGGCTCACGGTATCGCCGGGGGCCAGGGTGGCCACCTCGGCCACCGAGTCCACCAGCTCCACCCCGGGAGTTAACGATGAGAGTTTCAGGACCAGATTGTGGAACGCGGCGGTTCCCGCGTTTTTCAACAGGATTCCCAGGTACAGGACTTCACCCGGATTGGGCTGGCCGTCGGCACTGGGGGATCCCTCGTCCGCCACCGTAAGGGCCAGAGGGATCGGGTAGGGACCCTCCACGATCACCGGGATGCTGTCCTGCAGGGGACGGAAGTCCCGCTTGGTGACCGTAAACCGGAGCACGCCCCCGTGCAGGCCCGCCAGGGGAAGGACCACCCGACCCTGAGCGTCGGTGTAGCCGTAAGCGTAGACCGAGGTATCCTGGTACACGCACACCAGGGCACCCGCCACCGGTGCGTCCAGGCCCTTGCGGATTTCAAACTCAATCTGGGAATCTTCGGGGCTCAGGGTGGCCGGATACTGGGCCGTAAAGGGCACGGGAGGCCGTGTCCGGAGGGTCAGTTCCGGGTCGCCCAGGGTGGTGAAGCCGTCGTAGTCGGTGAGGTCGGCATACATAAAGTAGAGGTTCAGCCGGCCGTTCTCGCAGACCTGGCCGAAGGTTTCCATGAGGCTGTCAAAGACCCCGGCGAAGAAGCCCTGGGCCACCGCACTCCGGAGGTGGGCCACATGACTCCGAACCGTGGTGGTGCCAAAGAAGCCCACGGCGCCCTTGAACTCGGTGGGGGAGCCGGCCGCCATCCACTGTTCTCCTGCGCTTTCCCCCCCGTAGGGGTCAATGGTGGCGCAGGTGGTGGAGACGATGATGGGGAGTTTATCGCCGTTTTGCGTCAGATAGGGGTTGACATCAAAGGGAGGCCACCAGTTGCCTACCCCCTGGCCCCGGTAGAACACCAGGGAACGGCCGTCGTTGACCGCCAGGATCACATCGTTGGCGTTGTTCCCGGAGTCCGCAGAGAAGAAGTCAATGTGGAAGTACCCGTGGCGTCGCATCCGCATTGTGGCAAAGGCCACATCCGCGTAGTAGATGGAATCGCCGGCATCGTTGTCGTCCCGGATCAGGGTGGTGGCCTTGTGGTACCAGAGGGTGTCGCTGGCCTGGGCCTGCTCGTAGTTCAGAGTTTTGGCCACCATGGTCTGAACCTCGGTGGCACTGGCCGCCGGGAACCGACCGGGCAGGATGTCAATGAAGATGTCGCTGCCCACCACCCGCACATAGTTGTTGTCGGTTTCCTGGAAGGGAATGTGCTGGGCGTTCCCGACGAGCAACAGGTACTCGGGCTTGATGTCCCAGTTGTTGTACACGGTCTGGATGTAGTTGTGGATCTCCTGCGGGGAGGAACCAGCAACGGAAAGGGGCACGACACGAGCCAGCATTCCCTTGTGGGTTTTCCATTCGGCCAGGGGCTGCACCAGGGGAAGCCAGTCGTCCGGAACGATGATGAGATAGCGGGCACCGGTACCGCTGCGGGGCGGGACCCCGGGTTTCAGGTCCAGGGCCCGAGCGTTGGCCACAATGCGACGATAAAGGGGAACGAAGGCCGGGGACACCGTGTGGGGATAGGTACCTCCGGGTCCATAGGTGAGGGTAAGACGGGTGGGCGCCTGGTCCACCTGGAGTGAGACCACCCGGAGTTCTCGCAGGAACCCCTCGGTGAGGACCTTCACCGGGACCCGGGGCCGGGTGGTCAGGTGCCAGGTGCTGCCCTCGGGGATGGCCACCAGGTACACCCCGGGCGTACGGATCTCCAGGATGGTCTGATACGGCGTCTGGAGGACCACGGCGGCCCTGGAGGAGGCAGGCGTCCATACGCCCAGAAGAAGCGTCAACAGAAGATGGCCCATGATGTCACCTCGCAAGGATTTTTCAGGATAGTCCTTCCTCTGGTGGGGAGGGACTTCGGTTAATTATACGGCGGGCATAAAGAAAGTGGGCCTAGGTGGAGTCGAACCACCGACCTCGCGCTTATCAGGCGCGCGCTCTGACCGACTGAGCTATAGGCCCACTTCTCTGGGAGGGACCCATATTATGGCCGTGAGCCCGGGGACTGTCAACCATCGGAACAGGGCAAAAACCAGAAGGCCCTTCGGGTAGGCCAACGGGATGCAGTCGTTAAGAGGGGGGTCGTTCCCTGATGTGTGACAATCCTGGAGGGAAACCCTTGCAAACCTGTGGCCTGGAGTAGGAGATTCCTGCTGGGTCGGGTTCGGCCGTAAGGGAGGTTTGGCTCTTGTGAGGATGCCTTTCCCTCTGCGTGGAAGGGAAACCCCAAAGGGGCTACGACAGAGAGGGAACCCGGGGGCCTCCTGTCAAGCGGATTCCCGTAAGACCCATCCCCACGGGATTTTCTCCGAAAATCCCGTGGGGGACCCCGGATAAGAAATGGGGGAGTGGGGCGTTATGCCGAACGATCCTCCCCCAGGGTCGGGGACAGGAATTTTAGGGTTGCCCGGCGGTCCCTCTCTTGACTGCGGTGACGGGGCACCGCTTTGATCTCCCTTTTGGAGTGCGGTGCTCCAGCACCGCTTTGATTCTGGAGTGCCCGGGTACCGTTTTATTACCCCTGGACGAGGGAAGGGCATCGCGGCTAACGCTGTTCCAGATGAAGACATCGCGGCTGAAGCCGCTCCTACAAATGTTTTTTGCGAGGGATCCTTCAGGGAAAACAGGGGGCCTACCCTTTTGGACTGCGGTGCCCCGGCACCGCTTTCCTATTCCCGGATGATGGGAACCCATCGCGGCGAAAGCCGCCCCTACGAGGGGGAAGAGGGTGCATTTCGTCACGGATGAAGCCACTCCCAGGAGGGCAAGGAGACTGCAGGGATGCTGACCCCCACGGAGACATCCGTGACCCCAACTGGCGGGCACTGGACCGCACCTTCAGCCTACCCGTCCTGACCCATAGGGAGCTCGTGTTGGGAGGCTTTTGGAGTCCGATGACCGGTCTTGCGGGGTGGGTCGGAAGGGCAGCGGCGGCTGGCCCGGCATTGGCGTGCGTCAACCTACATCGGTCAATGTCGGGAGGTGCCCCAGAGGCGGTGATCGGGGTTACCAGCGTCGGCATGCAGGCCAAATCGGAACCCTCCCCGTGTCCGCTGACGAACGGGGCACACGATCGCCGGTTTTTCGGATGCAAGCCTGATCAGCACCGCCCGGATCGGAGGAGGGAGATAAGGGATTCCATCACCGTATCACAGGTCCAGGCTTGACCAAGCAGTCTCCGACCTGCCGGGTCAAACCGTCTCTCCACGGATGTTGGCCCTGCTACACCGGAGAGTGAGGGGAAGGGCAAATCTGGAGCGGGAGACGGGACTCGAACCCGCGACCCCTACCTTGGCAAGGTAGTGCTCTACCACTGAGCTACTC
>CAZXAO010000083.1:0-7197 GCA_964638465.1 uncultured bacterium
CTACACCGAAAGCTTTGATGTGGAGTTCGTGATCATCAATACGGGGGTGACGCCCTGGGACACGTTGTACCAGCAACTCCAGTTCGTGAACAATCTGGCCCCCAACGACACCATCCTGTTGACCTTCCCCGCCTGGACGGCCTCCGGGAACCATGCAGAGCAGCCTCTTGCCGTCGCCCGGACCCTGCTGTCCACAGATGGCCTGGCCGCCAACGACGCAGCCCAGGGGAACTTCACCCTGAAGGGCACCTCGGGTTCCGACGCCTACGGCTGGAACTGGTTCACCTCGGACGACCCGTCCGGGCCCACCTACCAGTGGGTGGATGTCTGGGGCAACACCGCAGGTGCCGATAGCGTGGACACCCTGACCCTGGGCGACGACGGCGAGGCCGTGATCCACCTGTACAACGCGATCCAGGTGTACGGCGCAGCGTACGACAGCTTCTGGGTGGGCTCCAACGGCGCCATTGACTTTGATAATTCCAATGTGGTTTACCTCAACTACCCCCTGCCGACCAACAATCAGGGCCGCTTCTTCGCCGTCTTCTGGGACGACCTGCGGTGCGCCAGTTCCATCTCTCCCAACAATCCCAACGGCGACAGCCTCGTCTATGTGGGCTACTTCGCGGATACCCTCGTGGCCATTGAGTGGCACAATGTGCCGCGCCTGGGTTCGAGCCGGTACTTCCTGTTTGAACTCCTCATTTACACCCCGCGGGGCGGCACCAACCGCTTCGTGTACCAGTACAAGAACATGAGCGACTATGACCCCGTCAACGATGATGCCACCATCGGCATGCAGGACGATCCTGACCACTCCTCCAACTACAACCTGTACACCTACGACGAGGACCCGGTAACCCCCAACTGGGCCGAACGGGCAGGCTTCGCCATTGAGTTCGTGAACCCTGATCCTGTGCTGGTGGCCGAGGACGGCACCGAGCGGCCCGGGGTGGGCCTGCGGGTGAACGGCCTGAACCGGAACCTGGCCACCCTGCAGTTCTCCCTGCCCAAGGCCGCCACGGTCACCCTGGACCTCTACGACGCCGCCGGCCGGAGGGTGCGCACCCTGGCCCACGGCACCTACACCGCGGGCACCCACACCCTGCAGGCCTCGCTGGAGAATCTGACCTCGGGCGTCTACTTCGTGGTCCTGAAGGCCGGCGACCTTCGTCTGAGCCAGCGTCTCGTCCGGATCCAGTAAGTCTTCCGGTTGGAACACCCTTTGCGGGCGGGCCGCCTTGAGGCGGCCCGCCCGCTTTTTTCACCTTCCCCTGGAGGAAAGCGGTGCCAGGGCACCGCAGTCCAAAGCGCACCGCAGTCCCAAAAGGGGTGTGATGGTTCCCCTTCTTTATGGCGTTGTGGCGCAGAACGCCTTAAAATCCCCAAACCCATGACGATCCTGCTCACCCTCGTCGTCCTGAGCGTACTCATCCTCATCCACGAGGCCGGCCACTTCCTGGCAGCCCGCGCCCTCGGCATCCGCGTACTCACCTTTTCCCTGGGCTTTGGCCCACAACTGGCGGGCTGGACCTGGAAGGGCACCCGGTTCGTCCTATCGGCCATTCCCTTTGGCGGCTATGTCCGCATGAAGGGCGACGACCCCGAACACCTCCAGCACGAGCCCGATGAGTTCCTGAGCCGCCCGGTTCACCACCGCTTCCTGGTGGTGGTGGCCGGTCCGCTGGCCAACCTTCTTCTGGGCTTCGTGCTCTTTGCCTTTGTGTACACCAGCCACGGCATCTCCACGATTCCAGGCACCACGGTGTACCAGGTGGAACCCCACACCCCCGCAGACTCCGCCGGGCTCCGTCCCTTTGACCGGATCCTAGCGGTGGACGACCACCCCGTGGAGAACTGGTGGGATCTGGACGCCCTGCTGGGTCGACCCGGGCCGCACCGGCTCCAGATCCTGCGGGACACCGATACCCTGGTGTTGACCTTCCGGACACCGCCGGCCGGGGCCTACGGCATCGTGCCCCTGGTTCCGCCAGAGATCGCCCGGGTGGTGCCCGGCAGCGCTGCAGAACAGGCCGGCCTACACCCGGGCGACCGGATCCTCCGCATTGACACCCTGCAGGTTCACGCCTGGGACGACCTGGTGCAGATCATCTCCCATCGGCCCGGCGATACCCTGACCCTCTGGATCCTCCGGGGGTCGGATACCTTTCGGCTCCGGGTGGCGGTGGCCGCCGTGGTGGCGGCCGAAGGCGATACCGTCGGTCGAATCGGCATCCTGGCTCCCACGGAACGGGTCCGGCTCACGCCTGGCCGGGCCCTGGGTCTGGCCGCCCGGAAGACCTGCGAATCCGTAGCCCTCACCTACGAGGTGCTCTTCCACTTGCTCACGGGCCGGGCTTCCGTGAAGACCATCGGCGGCCCGGTGATGATCGGCAAACTCGTGGGGGAATCCGCCTCCATGGGCTGGGTCCAGGTGCTCATCCTCATGGCCCTGATCTCCGTGAACCTGGGCGTGATCAACCTGTTGCCCATCCCGGCCCTGGACGGCGGCCACCTCACCGTGTACCTGGTGGAAGTGATCCTGCGGCGTCCCCTGCCTCCCCGGGTACAGACCCGGATCCAGCAGGTGGGCTTTGCCCTGCTGCTCCTGCTCATGGCCTTCATTACCCTCCTGGACCTCATGCGGCTCTTCGGCGGAGGATGACCATGGCGTATCACCGATTGCCCCTGGATTCCTGCATCCTCCTCGTGGACGAAGATCCCCGGTTTGCCTCCGTGGCCCTCGGGATCTTTTCCCGCCAGGGGTCCCGCGACGAGGACCTGCCCGGGGTGACCCACCTGCTGGAGCACATGCTCTTCAAACGCACCCGAAACCGCACCAACTTTGAACTGGTGAGCACCCTGGAGGATCGGGGAGGCTATGTGGACGCCATGACCACCCAGGACTCCCTGGGCCTCTACGCCCGGTTCCTGCCCGAAGACCTGCCCCTGGCCTTTGACCTCCTGAGCGACATGGTGTCCCATCCCGTGTTCCTGCCCGAGGACCTGGACCGGGAGCGGCAGGTGGTGCTGGAAGAACTGGCCAGCGTCCAGGAAACGCCGGACGACCTGGTGTTCCGCCTGCTCTTTGAGGCCCTGTTCCCGGACCACCCCATGGGCCGGGAGATCCTGGGCACCGAGGAGAGCGTGCGCCAGATCACCCCCGAACACCTCCAGCGCCGCTGGCAACAGGTGTTTGCCCGGGGCCAGGTGGTCCTGGCAGCGGCCGGCCCCTTGCCACCGGACCGGCTGGTGCCCCTGATCCAGAAACACCTGGACCTCCCCCGGGTACCAGCAACCCTGGATACCACGCCCTTCCCCCCGCCCCTCCCCTGGCGGTTCCAGGAGGAACCCCGACTCCAGCAGGTCCAGATCGCCCTGGGGCTCAGGGTTCCCGAGTACCGGCACCCGCACCGGGCTGCCCTGCACCTGCTGAATGTCCTCCTGGGGGGTGGCATGAGTTCCCGGCTCTTCTGGGAACTCCGCGAGAAACGGGGGCTGGTGTACACCGTGTCGTCCTTTCTGGAGCACTTCCGGGAGGTGGGGGTGCTGGGCGTGCACCTGACCGTGTCGCCCGAAGCCGTCCCCCGAACCCTGGAGCTGGTCCGCTCCCTCTTCCTGGACCTCGCCGGAGGCCAGATCTCGGCCCGGGAACTCCAGCGGGTGAAACAGCGGGTCCGGGGCAGCACCCTGATCTCGGAGGACTCCCTGAGTCAGCGGCTCCTCCGCCTGGCCAACCACGAACTGCTCCTCGGCCAGGTGCTGACCCTGGAGCAAATGTTGCAGGAGGTAGAGGCCGTGACCCTGGAGGACCTGCGGACCGTGGCGGCCCGCTACCTGGACCCGGACGCGTGGTCTGTGGCCCTGGTGGGCCCCCGGGTGTCCGAAACCCTGTTGGAACCCTGGTTTACAGGAGGCATGAAACCGTGGAAAGCCATGGCATCACGGAGATCATCGTCCGCTTAGTGTTTGAGGTCTCCTTCATCCTGTTGCTGGCCAAGGTGGCCGGGGAACTTACGGAACGGTACCTCAAACAGCCGGGGGTGCTGGGCGAACTGCTGGCGGGCATCGTCCTGGGACCCTACGCCCTGGGCAGCAAGATCCAGTTGCCCCACCTGGGCCCGTTGTTCCGGCTGCACACCCAGCACGGTGGCATCCCGGTCTCGCCCGAGCTCTACAGCCTGGCCCAGATTGCCGTCATCCTGCTCCTGTTCATTGCCGGCCTGCACACCGACCTCAAGCAGTTCCTGCGGTACGCACGACAGGCCACGGTGATCGCCTCCGGAGGGGTGCTGTTCCCCTTCGTGCTGGGCGATCTGGTGACCGTGTGGTTCGGCTTTGCCGACGGCTTCATGCACCCCACGGCCCTCTTCATGGGGGCGGCCCTCACCGCCACCTCCGTGGGCATCACCGCCCGGGTGCTGGCGGACATCAACAAGTTGAACACACCCGAGGGCGTGACCATCCTGGCCGGGGCCGTGGTGGACGATGTTATGGGCATCCTGGTGCTGGCCATCGTGGTGGCCATCGCCGCCGGGGGCGCGCCCTCCTGGGGCCACATCGGCTGGATCACCCTCAAGGCCGTGGGCTTCTGGGCTGTGCTCATGGGTGTGGGCATCCTGGTGGCCGATCCCCTGATGCGGTTCCTTAAACGGGTATTCCAGAACCAGGGGTCGGTACTGGCCGTGGTCATGGCCATCGCCTTCTTCTTCTCTGCCCTGGCCGAGGTGTTCGGCCTCGCCATGATCATCGGGGCCTATGCCGTGGGCCTGTCGCTTTCCAAAACCGAGGACGCCTCCTGGCTCATGGAACAACTGGAACCCGTGTACCAGATCTTCGTGCCCATCTTCTTCGTGGTCATGGGCATGATGGTGGACCTTGGCAGCATGGCCCACGCCCTGGCCTTCGGCGTGGCCCTGACCTTAGTGGCGGTGCTCACCAAGGTGCTGGGGTGCGGGATCCCGGCCGTGGGCATGGGCTTCAATGTCCTGGGGGCAACCCGGATCGGCATCGGGATGCTGCCCCGGGGGGAGGTGGCCCTGATCGTGGCCGGTGTGGCCATCGCCAAGGGCACCATCCAGAAGGACATGTACGGGGTGGCCGTGATGATGACCATGGTTACCACCCTGCTGGCGCCCATCTTCCTGGTGCCCCTGTTCCGCAAAGAGCAGAGTGGCTTGAAAAAGCCGTAGCGGTTTTGTACAATTGGCCGAGAGATCACGGGGGAGTTGAACAATGGAAAAGAAAAAAGAACTGGAACGGGTTGTGGCGACGGACTGTGGAAGTACCACCACAAAAGCCATCCTCATTGAAAAAGTAGGTCAGGAACACCGGCTGGTGGCCCGGGGCGAAGCCCCCACCACCGTGGAAGCACCCTTTGAAGATGTGACCCGCGGTGTGCTCAACGCCTTTCGTGAGCTGGAGGAACTCACCGGCCGGAAGATCCTGGAGGGCGAGAAGATCATCAAGCCCAAAAAGAATGACACCGAGGGGGTAGACCTCTATGTGTCCACCTCGTCGGCCGGGGGTGGTCTGCAGATGCTGGTGGCGGGCGTGGTCAAAAGCATGACCGCCGAGAGTGCGGCCCGGGCTGCCCTGGGCGCCGGCGCCATCGTGATGGAGGTCATCGCCTCCAACGACGGCCGTCTGCCCCACGAACGCGTAGAACTCATCCGCCGGCTCCGGCCCGACATGATCCTGCTGGCCGGCGGTGTGGACGGGGGGACCAAGAAGCATGTCATTGAGCTGGCCGAGCTGATCCGGGCAGCCGACCCCAAACCCCGGTTCGGCGTCACCTACAAACTCCCCGTGATTTACGCCGGCAACAAGGACGCCCGGGAGGACATCCAGAAGATCCTGGGGGAGGTCACCGCCCTGTACATCGTGGACAACATCCGGCCGGTGCTGGAACGCGAGAACCTGGGGCCGGCCCGGGACAAGATCCACGAACTCTTCATGGAGCATGTAATGCAGCACGCGCCCGGCTACGCCAAACTCATGAGCTGGACGGATGTGGAGATCATGCCCACACCGGGCGCCGTGGGCATGCTGGTGGAAAAGGTGGCCCGCAAGGAAAACATTGAGGTGGTGGGCGTGGACATCGGCGGCGCCACCACCGATGTGTTCTCAGTCTTTAAGGGCGTCTTTAACCGGACGGTGTCCGCCAACCTGGGGATGTCGTATTCCATCTCCAATGTGCTGGTGGAAGCCGGCATTGACAACATCCTGCGGTGGGTACCCTTCCCCATTGATCCCTCCGACCTGCGGAACCGGATCCGGAACAAGATGATCCGACCCACCACCATCCCCCAGACCCTGGAGGAACTCATCATTGAACAGGCCATCGCCCGGGAGGCCCTGCGGCTGGCCTTTGAGCACCACAAGGCCATGGCCACCTCCCTCAAGGGGGTGCAGAAGGAGCGGACCATCTCGGATGCCTTTGATCAGACCCTTTCGGGCGAAACCCTGGTGGACCTCATGACGCTGAACCTGATCATCGGTTCCGGGGGTGCCCTGTCGCACGCCCCGCGGCGGGCCCAGGCAGCCCTGATGATGCTGGACGCCTTCCAGCCCGAGGGCATCACCATGCTGGCCGTGGACTCCATCTTCATGATGCCCCACCTGGGCGTGCTCTCCAAGGTGGACGAGGAGATCGCCACCGAGGTCTTTGATCGGGACTGCCTGATCCGCCTGGGCACGGCCATTGCACCCAAGGGCAAAGCCAAACCCGGCACCGTGATCCTCCGGGCCACGGTCACCCTGCCGGACGGCCGCACGGAAACCGTGGACCTGAAGTACGGTGAGATGAAAAAGCTGGCCCTGGGCGTGGGGGAGAAGGCCCGGGTGGTGCTGGAACCGGATCGGAAGTTTGATGTGGGTGAAGGCCGGGGCCGCCGCGTGGAAACCGAGGTGGAGGGCGGCGTCGTGGGCCTCATCTTTGACGGCCGAGGCCGCCCCCTGGAACTGCCCCAGGACCCCAAGGAGCGCGTGGAAAAACTCTCCTCCTGGGTCCTTGCCCTGGAGATCTACCCGGAGGACCGATACCGGAAGCTCCTGGAACGCTCGGCCTGACACTCCGGCCCGGATCGTGTACAATTAAGGTACCTGCGAGCCGCAAAGGCTCCAGGTGGTTTTTGGTTTTGGAAGAGGTGTATTCTGGAGTTCTATGGCACGCCAACGAGGGCTGGGATCCATTGA
>CAZXAO010000084.1:0-4026 GCA_964638465.1 uncultured bacterium
GGGGGTCGGCCGTTCAAATCGGCTCTCCCCGATTTTTTTGTTTGGATCCGCCCGTCTGTCCCACTTCGTCGCACCCGTCACACCCGCCCAGGGGGAAGGAGCGGACGCAAAGTGGCCTTTGTGCCGACAGCAAGTTAATCAAACCTTACAAGATCTGATTGGAAGGATTTTTGCAGCCCTCCGGCTGGAACCACAAGGAGGGCCCGATGGAGATCCAACGGACCATCAAGTACGAGGCGGAACTGGATCGCCAGTTCGCCTACGAGATTGCCCGGTCTCCGGGGGCCGAAACCCTCTTTGAGTGTATCCAGTGTGGCGCGTGCTCCGCAGCCTGTCCGGTGTCCATCTACATGGACCTCACCCCCCGCCGGGTCATCGCCATGACCCGCGAGGGCTTCAAGGAGGAGGTGCTCTCCTCCCGCACCATCTGGCTTTGCTCCTCCTGCTACGCCTGCACCGTGGAGTGCCCCGCGGGCATCAAGGTGACGGATGTCATGTATGCCCTGAAGCAACGCGCCATCAAAGAGGGCTACGGCCCACCCAAGGTACTCACCCGACTGCTGGCCGAAGCCTTCTTCCAGACCGTCAGGGAGGATGGCCGTGCCACCGAACGCAAGGTGATGATGCGCCTGTACCGCCGTGCTGGCCTCGGCACCATGCTCAGCATGGCCCCTCTGGGTCTCAAACTCTGGAAGACCGGCCGCCTCCGTCCCTTCGGCACCGAGCGCGTGCAGAATCCCGGTGAGATCCAGGCACTCCTGGAATGCCTGGAGGAACCGACCCCTCAGAGGACCCAGGGAGGGGAATCATGAGCGGCTACGCCTACTATCCGGGATGCTCCCTGCTGGGCACGGGCAAGAGCTACGACGAGTCCACCCGGGCGGTCTTTGAGGCCCTGGGCGTGGAGTTCCACGAACTGGAAAACTGGAACTGCTGCGGCGCCACCGCCTATTCCAGCATTGACGAATGCACCGCCTTTGCCCTGGCCTCGCGCAACCTGGCCTTGGCCCACCGCCGCGGCGAGCCCATCGTGGCTCCCTGCCCCAACTGCTACCTGGTGCTCACCAAAACCCAGAAGTATCTCCAGCAGTACCCGGAGATCCGCCAGCGGATTGAGCAGACCCTGAACCGCCTGGGCCTCCAGCTGGGCGACGAAACCCCGGTGCGCCACCCCCTCCAGGTGCTCCTGGAAACCCCTGGCCTGGAGGAGATTCAAAAACGCATTCAGAAGCCGCTGAAGGGCCTACGGGTGGTACCCTACTACGGTTGTCTCCTGGCCCGTCCCTTTCCCATCGTGGAGGACCCGTATCGGACCACGATCCTGGAGGACTTCATCCGGGTGACCGGCGCCGAGGTGGTCCCGTACCCGTACCGAACCCGGTGTTGCGGGGGCGCCCTCACCGGCGTGGTGCGGGAGGCCGGCGTGCGCATGGTCCACATCCTGCTGCGAGAAGCTCTGCGCCAGGGTGCCCAGGCCATCGTGACCACCTGTCCCCTGTGCCAGTTCAACCTGGAGGCCTTCCAGGATCAGGCCCTGGGTGCCTTCGGCATCCAGGAGCGCTTGCCCGTGCTCTACTTCACGCAACTTCTGGGCCTGGCCCTGGGGCTGCCTCCCGAGAAACTCGGACTCCAGCGACACCTGGTGCCCTTCCGCCCCACCTTTGAAACCCTCCAGGAGGCGGTGTCATGAAGGGCAACGGCGAAGTTCCCCGCATCGGTGTGTATGTGTGTGATTGCGGCACCAACATCGCCGGTAAGGTACGGGTGCCCGAGGTGGTGGAATACGCCCGGGACCTGCCCGGCGTGGTGGTGGCCCGGGAATACAAGTACATGTGCTCGGACCCGGGCCAGGACCTGATCAAACGCGACATCCAGGAATACCACCTGAATCGCATCGTGGTGGCCTCCTGTTCCCCGCTGCTCCACGAGCATACCTTCCGCAAGGCCACGGCCGAGGGTGGCCTGAACCCTTACCTGGTGCACCATGTGAACATCCGCGAGGATGTCTCCTGGGTGCACGACAGCGAGGACGAGGCCACCCGCAAGGCCAAGGCCATCGTCCACGGTGCCGTGCTCCGGGTGGCCTGGCAGAAACCCCTGGAACCCCAATCGGTACCGGTCCGAGAGAGTGCCCTGGTGGTGGGCGGGGGGATTGCGGGCATCACCGCTGCCCTGACCCTGGCCGAGGCCGGCAAACAGGTATACCTGGTGGAACGCGAGCCCACCATCGGCGGCCACATGGCCAAGTTTGACAAGACCTTTCCTACCCTGGATTGCGCCGCCTGCATCCTCACCCCCAAGATGACCGCCGTCAAGGACCATCCCAACATCACCCTGCTCACCTACAGCGAGGTGGAAGAGGTGGACGGCTATGTGGGCAACTTCCGGGTCAGGGTCCGCAGGAAACCCCGCTATGTGCACGAGGATCGCTGCGTGGGCTGCCTGGAGTGCATTGAGGCCTGCGTGTTCAAAGAACCCCGGTTCCCCAACGAGTTTGACCTGGGGCTCTCCAACCGCAAACCCGTGTACATCCCCTTCCCCCAGGCCGTGCCTCCGGTGGTGACCATTGATCCCGAGACCTGCCTCTACCTGCGGCTGGGGAAGTGCAAGAAAACCTGCATAGAGGCCTGCGGCGATCGGAACGCCATTGACTTTGACATGCAACCCGAAACCCTGGACCTGGAGGTAGGCACCATCATCCTGGCCACCGGCTTCAAGACCTTTGATCCCCACCGGACGCCCAAGTACGGCTACGGCCGGTTCCCCGAGGTGTACACCTCCCTGGAGATTGAGCGGATGGTGAACTCCTCCGGCCCCACGGGCGGCGAGGTGGTCCTGAGGAACGGCCAGAAACCCCGGCGGGTGGGCATCATCCACTGCGTGGGTTCCCGGGACAAGAACACCAATCCTTGGTGTTCCAAGGTGTGCTGCATGTACTCCCTGAAACTCGCCCACCTGATCCACGAACGCACCGGCGCCGAGGTCTACAACTTCTACATTGACATGCGAACCCCCGGCAAGGGCTACGAGGAGTTCTACAACCGTCTGGCCAAAGAGGGTCTACACCTGATCCGGGGCCGGGTGGCCGAAGTCACGGATGCCCCGCTCCATCCCGAGGAAGAGGGCAAACTCATCATCCGGGTAGAGGATACCAACATCGGGGTGGTCCGCCGGATCCCCGTGGATATGGTGGTGCTGGCCGTCGGCCTGGAGCCTCAACCCGATGCGGAGGAGGTCCGTCGGCTCTTCAACATCTCGTGTTCCACCGAGGGTTGGTTCCTGGAACGACACCCCAAGCTGGCCCCCGTGGAGACCTTTACCGACGGGGTCTTCGTGGCCGGGGCCTGCCAGGGACCCAAGGACATTCCAGAGACCGTGGCCCAGGCCCAGGCCGCAGCCGCCAACGCCCTCGCCCTGATGGACAAGGGCTCTGTGGAGATGGAACCCAATGTGGCCCGGGTGAACGAAGACCTCTGCTCCGGATGCCACATCTGCATCGGCCTGTGCCCCTACGGAGCCATCTCCTTCAACGAGGAAAAAAAGGTGGCCGAGGTCAACGAAGTACTCTGTAAAGGCTGTGGTACCTGTACGGCCGCCTGTCCCTCGGGCGCCCTGAGCCAGAACCTCTTCAGCGACCACGAGGTGTTCTCGGAAATCATGGGGGTGCTGCAATGAGTGCCTTTGACCCCAAGATCGTGGGCATCTTCTGCAATTGGTGCGCCTATACCGCCGCCGATCTGGCGGGCATCTCCCGGATGAAGTACGCCCCCAATGTGCGCATCATCCGGGTGATGTGCTCCGGGCGCTTTGATCCCCAGATGGTCTTCTGGGCCTTCAAACACGGAGCCGATGGCGTCCTCATCGCCGGGTGCCATCCCGGCGATTGCCACTACCAGGAGGGCAACTACAAGGCCCTCCGCCGATACAAACTGCTCCAGCGGCTCCTGGACCAGCTGGGCATTGAGCGGGAACGGGTGCGGCTGGAATGGATCTCCGCGTCCGAAGGCGAAAAGGTCAAGCAGGTGA
>CAZXAO010000084.1:4036-7150 GCA_964638465.1 uncultured bacterium
GAAATGACCGAAACCCTGCGGCGTTTGGGTCCCCTGAAGATCCAGGAACGACCCGAACCCGCAGGGGTCGCGACGGGAGGCGAAGGCCATGGCTGAGAAACCCAAGGTGGCCTTTTACTGGTGCGGGTCCTGCGGGGGCTGCGAGGAGGCCGTGGTGGACCTGGCCGAGGACCTTTTAACCGTGGCCAAGGCCGTGGACATTGTGCTCTGGCCCGTGGCCATGGACTTCAAGAAGAAGGACATAGAGGCCCTGCCCGATAACGCCATCACGGCCAGCTTCATCAATGGCACCATACGCCTCTCAGAACACGAAGAGTGGGTGAAACTGCTCCGCCGGAAGTCTCAACTGGTGTTTGCCTTCGGGAGTTGTGCCCATCTCGGGGGCATCCCCGGCCTCGCCAACCTTTCGTACCGGGACGAAATCTTCCGCTGGTACTATCAGGAGGGTCCCACCGTGCATAACCCCTCCGGCGCGGTTCCCACACCGGAGTTCCGCCAGAACGGCCACGCCTTTGATCTGCCAGAATTCTGGGATACGGCCCGCTCCCTGGACCAGGTGATTGAGGTGGACTACTACATCCCCGGGTGTCCGCCGCCTGCCCCCATCGTGAAAGATGCGGTGATGAAACTTCTCCAGGGGGAATTGCCGCCCAAGGGCAGCGTGCTGGCCGGCAGCCGGGCCCTGTGCCACGAGTGCTCGCTGAACGAAACCAAGCCCGAAAAACTCCTGCTCAAGGACCTCAAGCGGCCCCACGAGGTGATCCCCAAACCCGACGAGTGCCTCCTCGCCCAGGGGTTGCTGTGCCTGGGCCCGGTAACCCGGGGAGGCTGCGGCGCCCTGTGCATCAACGCCCACATGCCCTGCACCGGATGCTTTGGCCCCCTGGACCACATCCGGGACTTTGGGGCCAAAGGGCTCGGCGCCCTGGCCTCCATCCTGGACTACTCGGATGAAGAGGAACTGGAACGGGCCCTGGAAAACCTTCCGGATCCCGTGGGCACCTTTTACAAGTACTCCCTGCCGGCCAGCCTGGTCCGCCGGCGGAACATGGGAGGGCAGTCATGAAGATCACCATCGACCCCATCACCCGGCTGGAAGGCCACGGCAAGATTGAGATCTTTGTGAACGATCGGGGCCAGGTGGAAAAGGCCTACTTCGTGGTGCCGGAACTCCGGGGCTTTGAGATCTTTGCCCGGGGCCGGCCCGCCGAGGAGATGCCCCAGATCACAGCCCGGATCTGCGGGGTCTGCCCCTGGGCCCACCACTTCGCCTCCGCCAAGGCCCTGGACGACCTCTGGCAGGTGGAACCCCCGGAGCCGGCTCGCAAACTCCGGGAACTCGCCTACAATGTCTTCATGCTGGAGGACCACGCACTGCATGTGTACATCCTGGGCGGCCCCGACTTTATCGTGGGTCCCCGGGCCCCCAAGGCCCGGCGGAATGTGCTCGGCGTCATCCAGACGGTGGGCCTGGAGGTGGGTAAACGAGTGATTGAAACCCGGAAACGCCTCCGCTGGATTGAACAACTCCTGGGCGGCAAAACCATCCACCCCGTGTGTGGCCTGCCCGGTGGGGTCTCGCGGGGTCTCTCCCGGGAGGAGGCCGAAGAGGTCCGCAGGATCGCCGACGATGCCGTGGACTTCGCCCTGTTCACCCATAAGGTGTTCCAGGACCTGGTGCTGGGCAACGGCGAGTATGTGGACCTCATCATGTCCGAGACCTACACCCACCGCACCTACTACATGGGCCTGGTGGACGAACAGAACCGGGTGGACTTCTACGACGGCCAGATCCGCGTGGTGGATCCCCAGGGCAAAGAGTTCCTGAAGTTCCCGGTGCAGGAGTATCTGGACCACATCGCCGAGCATGTGGAGCCCTGGACCTATGTGAAATTCCCGTTCCTCAAGAAGGTGGGCTGGAAGGGCTTCGTGGACGGTCCGGATTCCGGGATCTACGCGGTGGCTCCGTTGGCCCGGCTCAACGCCTCGGAGGGCATGAAGACCCCGAAGGCCCAGGAGTTCTACGAGCAGTTTTACGAGGTGCTGGGCGGCAAGCCGGCCCACCAGACCCTGGCGAATCACTGGGCCCGGGTGATTGAAATGGTCCAGGCAGCCGAACGACTCCAGCAGCTGGCCTACGATCCCCTGATCACCTCCCCGGAGATCCGGCACCTGCCCGTGGCCACACCCAGCGAGGGCTTTGGAGTGATTGAGGCACCCCGGGGCACCTTAATTCACCACTACAAGACCGACGAGCGGGGGATCATCCAGGAGGCCAATCTGATTGTGGCCACCCAGAACAACGCCGCGCGGATCGCCCTGAGCGTGGATAAGGCCGCCCGGGATCTGGTGCGGCTGGACAACGGCCAGGTGGACGAAGGCCTCCTGAACCTGGTGGAAATGGCTTTTCGGGCCTACGATCCGTGCCACGCCTGTGCCACCCACAGTTTGCCGGACGGCATTCCCCTGGAGATTGAGATCCGCAATCCCCGGGGCCAGGTGATCCACCACTGGTCCTCCTCGTCCTCCTGAGTGAGCCGTTCTTGCCCTGAGGAGGAAGAGGGGCTGGGGGAGGGGACATCCCGTAGCCTCGGGCAGGAGCCCCGTGAGGGGCGAACCTCCACCCCACGGGATTTTCGGAGAAAATCCCGTGGGGACCCCGGAGACCACCCCAGGGGATTTTTCTTGAAAATCCCCTGGGGACCCCGGGGAGGGGAAACGGCCTGTGGCGATGGGGTCCGGGAGATTCACGCCTGAAGGCGCTCCTACAAGACCTGTCCTATCCCCCTCTGTAGGAGCCCTTTCAGGGGCGATCCCACCCCAATGCGGTTTTCAGGGAAAACCGCATTGGGGACCCTGGAGAAAAGGGAGAGGGGGGCTTTGGAGTGCGGTGCCCTGGCACCGCTTTCCTATCAAAGCGGCGACAAGTCGCTGCACTCCATATTCTCTAACTGTAGTGCCCCAGCACTTCCCTACCTCTGGACGAAGGCGAACCATCGCGGTGCGAGCCGTCCCAAGCTGAAAAAATCGCGGCTGAAGCCGCTCCTACAAGGGTGAAATGTAGGAGATATCGTGTTGTCAAGGGGAAGGACACTGGAGTTTATCGGCATAGGC
>CAZXAO010000085.1:0-778 GCA_964638465.1 uncultured bacterium
TGATGTCCACCTGCTGGCCCAGGGCAAAGTAGCCCTGGGTAGCCCCGTAGCCGCGGTACGCCCCGCCCACGGGCAGGTTGGTGTACACCGAGCGGCCGTGGAACCGGAGGTTTGGGATCTTGTTGAAAAGCGGCAGCACCTTGGAGCCGGTGTTCGTCAGCACGGTCAGGGCGTGGGAACCATAGGCGCCGGCGTTCATCAGGGCATCCATCTCCAGGGCCAGAATGGCCCCATCGGACTTCCGCACCCCGGTCTTGAGCCGGATCTTCATCTCGTGCCGGGTGCGGGTGGCGAAGAACACCTCTTCCCGACTGAGCACCAGTTTGGAGGCCCGGCCGGTCCGCCAGGTCACAAGGCCCACCAGGGGTTCCAGAAGCACCTCCTGCTTTCCCCCAAACCCCCCACCGATCCGTGGCTTGATCACCCGGATCTTCCGCAGCGGGATCCCCAGCACCATGGCGGTGATGCGGCGGGCGTGGAAAGGCACCTGGGTGGTGGAAATGATCACCAGCCGACCCTGTTCGTCCAGGTAGGCGGCGGCGGCGTGGGGCTCCAGGGCGCAGTGGCTGGCATAGGGGGTCCGGTACTCGTGCTCCAGCACAAAGTCGGCCTCCTGGAAGCCCTTTTCCAGGTCGCCGTAAGAAAATTCCACCTCGGCGGCCAGGTTGCGGGCAGGATCGTAGGGGACCGGGATCCGGGCGAATTCATCATCCGTGTGGATTTTGGGGGCGTCGGGGTCCAGGGCCCGTTCCATGTCCAGCACCGGTTCCAGTACCCG